>JBOGNJ010000269.1:0-10291 GCA_050746905.1 Candidatus Acidiferrales bacterium | reverse complement strand
AAGGTCATCACCTGAACGACGCGCAGGCCATTGTCCAAGCACCAGCGAAACAAACTTGCGTTGCGCATGGGTATAAGAATTCCCGGCCCGTGGAACTCCGGAGCCGCCGCGAGCAAGGCCTGCAAGTCTTCGTTGTTCTCGGCCACTGCATGGCCGAAAAACGCCATCGACGAAGCGTAGGCGGCGATGCGGCCTCGTGATTCGGCTACAACACCCGTGCCCCGCTGAGCCGCATCCTGCACTTCCCCGCCGCGATCGTGGCCGTGAACTTTGCGGCAAAGTTCGTTGCACGCGAGAATATCTCCGGCCTTCATGACGCGTACGTCAATGCCTGATAAATTTTTGCGAATCGCCGGACCTTGCACGCAGGCGAGTGGTTCGCGCACAACGAAGCCGAGTTTCGCGTACAACGATAGCGAGCGATTGTGATACGCGGCCTGCACCAGGCGCATGCCCGCGAATTGTTTCTCCGCTGCGCGATCCATCACAGCTTGCATGAGTTGGCGGCCAGTGGTGCGATTTTGCGCGGCCGGGTCCACGGTGATGGGGCCGACGCCTACAATCGGCGACCGTTCGTCCAGGCAATTGCTTCCCGTAATTTTCCCGGCTTGTTCTGACACCACGCAGAAAAAGCCGGAGTGCGAGAACATCATGGAGAGCATGCCGACGCCAATTTCAGGAGCGGGGAGGTCACGCGGGAAATTGTGACGATCGGCAAGAGTCGCGAAGGCGTTGAAGCAGATTTTTCCGCACGCTTCGGCATCCGCCGGAGTTGCGCGGCGAATCCGCAGAGGTTGTTCTTTATCGGCAATTACGCTGGTTTGTCCTGCCATGCGAAGGGCCTCCCGTGATTTGCAGCCCGGAAAGTGGCGCGGAAAGGGCCGCGGAATTAAAATGAACGGCGGTAATTCCGCAGAAACGCGCTTTGAGTATAACAGAACGACGCGCGCTCAATTGCCGAAAGAGGCTTTGTGGGCGGAAGGGATTGGATTGGCGTTGCCGGGTGGTTCGTTGCCGTTTGTGGCTTCGTTGCTATGCAAATCCTGCAAGGCGGCGACGCTGCCGGCGCCTTCGGACATGGCGCGAATTCCGCGCGCGGCGGCAATCGCGGCTGAAAGCGTGGTGATGCACGGCATCATGTAACGCACGGCCGCGCGGCGAATCGATTTCTCGTCGTAGAAAGATTCGCGGCCGAGAGGCGTGTTGATGATCAAATCCACTTTGCCGGTTTTGACCAAGTCCACGATGTTGGGGCGGCCTTCGTTTACTTTGTAGACAGGCTCGACATCGAACCCGGCCGCCGCGATCGCCGAAGCCGTGCCGCGCGTCGCAATCAGCTTCAAACCGGCAGCCGTCAAATCGCGAGCGAGCGCCGCGACGTGGCGCTTGTCATGATCGTTCACGCTGATGAAGACAATTCCCTTGCGCGGCAATCTTTGGCCCGCGGCCATTTGCGCTTTTGCGAATGCCAAGCCAAAATTCGGCGAGATGCCCATCACTTCGCCGGTCGAGCGCATCTCTGGGCCGAGAATCGTGTCCACGCCGCGGAATTTGTTGAACGGAAACACGGGGGACTTCACGGAGTAATAATTGCGGCTGCGCAATTCGGAGATGCCGTTGAAATCGGCGAGCGGCAAATTCATTTCGCGCAATTTGCGCCCGGTCATCAAGCGCGCCGCGACTTTGGCAAGGGGCACACCAGTGGCTTTCGAGACGTAGGGCACGGTGCGCGAGGCGCGCGGATTCACTTCGAGGACGTAAACCGTGTCGCGCTGAATGGCGTATTGCACGTTCATCAGGCCGACGACGTTGAGCGCCTTGGCGAGCGCCGCCGTGTACTCGCGGATGCGCGCGAGGACTTCCGGCTTCAGAGTTACCGAAGGAAGCACGCAGGAAGAATCGCCCGAATGGATTCCGGCTTCTTCGATGTGCTCCATGATTCCCGCGATGACTACGTCCGTTCCGTCCGCAAGCGCGTCAACGTCGACTTCGACGGCATCTTCGAGGAATTGGTCGACGAGGATGGGGCGCTCGGCGCTGGAGCCGCTTCCCATGCGCACGGCTTGCGCGGCGCAATCTTCGACTGTTTTCAAATCATAGGCGATGACCATGGCGCGGCCGCCGAGGACATAGCTCGGGCGTACGAGCACCGGCAAACCGATTTCCTGCGCGACATTCACGGCTTGTGCGGGCGTGAGGGCGGTGCCGTTGCGCGGCTGCGGAATTTTCAACTCGTCGAGCAATTTGCCGAATCTGCGGCGGTCTTCGGCGAGGTCGATTGATTCGGGAGCCGTGCCGATGATCGGCACGCCATTGCGTTTCAATTCGAGCGCGAGGTTCAGCGGCGTCTGTCCTCCGAATTGCACAATGACGCCTTCGGGCTTTTCGCGCTCGATTACGGAGAGCACGTCTTCGAGCGTGAGCGGCTCGAAATAAAGACGGTCGGACGTGTCGTAATCTGTCGAGACCGTTTCCGGATTGCAGTTCACCATGACGGTTTCGAAACCGTCTTCCTTGAGCGCGAACGCGGCGTGGCAGCAGCAATAATCGAATTCGATTCCCTGCCCGATGCGATTGGGGCCGCTGCCGAGAATTATGATTTTGCGGCGATTGGTGGTGTCGGCTTCGTCTTCCTCTTCGTACGTGGAATACATATACGGCGTGAAGGATTCGAATTCCGCGGCGCAGGTGTCGACGCGCTTGAAGACGGGGCGGATATTGAGTTTCGCGCGCGCGGCGCGGACATCGCTGGTTTTTGTGTTCCACATTTGCGCGAGTTGCTCGTCGCTCAGGCCGGAACGTTTTGCTTGCATTAGCATTCCAGCGGAAACATTTTCGAGCGTGGTGGCGGCGACTTCTTTTTCGACGGCGACGGATTGTTCCATCTGGCGCAAGAACCAGGGATCGATTTTCGTGAGGGCGAAAATGTCGTCGACTTTCATTCCATTTTGCAGCGCGGTGAAGAGCCAGTGGATGCGATCCGGGCCGGGAACGTGGAGCTTTTCGCGGAGGACGGCATCGACGATTTCGGCGGGAGCGCGCCACGGGGCGTGCGGCTCGAGCGAGCGAATTCCCTTCCCGAGCGCCTCCGAAAAGGTGCGGCCAATGGCCATCACTTCGCCGACGGATTTCATTTGCGTGGTGAGCGTGGTATCGGCGCCGGGGAATTTCTCGAATTGCCATTTCGGGATTTTCACGACTACGTAGTCGATTGTCGGCTCGAAGGAGGAGGGAGTTTTCTTGGTGATGTCGTTGGGGATTTCGTCGAGCGTCATGCCGACGGCGAGTTTCGCTGCGATTTTCGCAATCGGGAAGCCCGTCGCCTTGCTCGCCAGCGCGGAGCTGCGCGAAACGCGCGGATTCATTTCGATCACGACCATGCGGCCGGTGTCCGGCTCGATTCCAAATTGAATGTTCGAACCGCCCGTCTCGACGCCGACTTCGCGAATCACCGCGGCGGCCGCGTCGCGCATGCGTTGGTATTCCTTGTCGGTGAGCGTCTGCGCGGGAGCGACGGTGATCGAATCGCCCGTATGAATGCCCATGGGATCGACATTTTCGATGGAGCAAATCACGACGAAGTTGTCGCGATGGTCGCGCATGACTTCGAGCTCGAATTCTTTCCAGCCGAGCACCGATTCTTCGACGAGCGCTTCGTGAACAGGGCTCGCGTCGAGCGCACGCGCGATTGCTTCTGAGAATTCCTCGCGATTGTAGGCGATGGAGCCGCCCGTGCCGCCGAGCGTGAACGACGGGCGAATGACGACGGGGTATCCGAGTTGATCGGCGAGCTTCACGCCTTCGGCGACCTCTTTCACGACTGCAGAAGCGGGCACTTCGAGGCCGATGCGCTGGCAGGCGTCCTTGAATTGCAGGCGGTCCTCGGCGATTTGAATCGCGCGCAGCGACGCGCCGATTAATTTGACGCCGTATTTGTCGAGGATGCCGCTCTCGGCGAGTTCGACAGCGGTGTTCAGGCCCGTCTGTCCGCCGACGGTGGGCAGCAATGCGTCGGGATGCTCGCGTGCGATGATCGGTTCCAGATATTCTTTCGTGAGCGGCTCGATGTAGGTGCGCTGGGCGATTTCGGGGTCGGTCATGATGGTCGCGGGATTGGAATTGACCAGAACGACTTCGTAGCCTTCGTCGCGCAGCGCTTTGCAGGCCTGCGTGCCGGAATAGTCGAACTCGCACGCCTGGCCGATGACGATCGGCCCCGAGCCGATGATCATGATTTTTTTTATGTCTGCTCGCTTAGGCATTATTTACCTTCGTGAGCGCTCCCCATTGCGCGTCGCGATAAAACCAAAGCAGGTTCCTCGTCGCGTTGCTCCTCGGAATGACATGTAAAAAATCGCGCCGAGCCGGTTTCGACATGGCCTCAGCGGCTAAAGCCGCTGTCCTCGCGTTCCCTTTCGGCATGGCTGAAGCCATGCCCTTACAAAACCGAATCGACATGCAACCGTGCTCACGGCTTGCGCTCTTCCATCATGGTGACGAACTGATCGAAGAGGTAGCGGGCGTCGTGGGGGCCGGGGGAGGCTTCCGGGTGATACTGCACGCTGAAAAGCGGGAGGGAGCGGTGACGCATGCCCTCGTTTGTGTGGTCGTTCAAATTCACGTGCGTAATTTCGACGTCGCTTGACGGCAACGAATCCGGGTCGACGCAGAAGCCGTGGTTCTGTGCGGTGATTTCGACTTTCTGCGTCAGCAGATTCTTCACGGGATGGTTCGAACCGTGGTGGCCGAATTTCAGCTTGAAAGTTTTGCCGCCGAGCGCGATGCCGCACAGTTGATGGCCGAGGCAAATCCCGAAAATCGGCACGCGTCCGAGCAGCTTCTGGATATTCTGCACGGCGAAGGTAACCGGCTCGGGATCGCCGGGGCCGTTGGAAAGGAAAACGCCGTCGGGCTTCATCGCGAGGACGTCTTCGGCAAGCGTTGAGGCAGGAACGACGGTGACGGCGCAATTGTGATCGACGAGCATGCGCAAAATGTTCTGCTTGATGCCGAAATCGTAGGCGGCGACTTTGTGGCGTCTTGCTGCCAGGCCTTTCCCGCTGCTCGCGGCCTTTTCGGACGATGCGTTTGCGTAACGCGCGAGCGGAATTGAGCCGCGTTCCCAGTGATATTGCTTCGCGCAAGTCACCTGACTCGCCAGTTCGTGTCCGGCCATGGAAGGCAGGGCGCGCGCTTCAGCGATCAGATTTTCGGAAGAGGCGCCATCGGTTGCGACAACGCCGCGCAGCGCGCCCGCTTGCCGGATGTGGCGTACGAGGGCACGCGTGTCGATGTCCCATATGGCGGGGATTTTGTAACGTTCGAGGTACGCTTGCGCCGTTTCGCCGGCGCGCCAGTTCGAGGAAATCTGGGAGAAATCGCGGACAATCAGCGCTTCGATGTACGGACGCGCGGATTCCTCATCATCGAGATTCGCGCCGACGTTTCCAATGTGAGGATAAGTGAGACAGACAATCTGTCCGGCGTAACTGGGATCGGTGAAAACTTCCTGATAGCCGGTGAGGCTGGTATTAAAAACAACTTCGCCGCCACGGCGGCAACTGGCACCCGCCGCGCGGCCCTTAAATACTCTTCCGTCTTCGAGCGCGAGTACCGCGCTGTTTCCGTGCGACGCCTTCAGTGTGTCCTCCGGCGAGATTCATCTTACACCAGCTTTCGATTTCTGTTTCGCACGTCGAAACTTTGCGAATTCCGCAGCTCCTCGGTTTTATCGGGGCCTCGTTAGCACTCGACGACATACCTCAGCGGCTAAAGCCGCCCGAGATCCCCGACGTCGCGGCACGGCTGAAGCCGTGCCCTGACAAGTACTTCCTAACTTCGCTTTCGGCGCGGCCCTTCGTCCCTCAGGGCGAACTGAAGCCGTGCCTGACGAAATCGAGTCAATCTCTGGCCTAGGGCGCGGAGATTTCGCCAAATTGATGGAACGGCCAATAGGCAAAGACGGCTTTTCCGTAAATATATTTTTGCGGCACGGGGCCAAAGATGCGCGAATCGTTCGAACTGTCGCGATGATCGCCCATCACGAAATATTGATCCGCGGGAATTTTAATCGGGCCGTAACTGGAATCGTCAAAATAGTTCGGAGGCACGTATGGCTCAGGGATGTGCTTGCCGTCAACGTAAAGCTCGCCGTCGCGGATCTCCAGCGTTTGCCCGGGAAGACCAATTACGCGCTTGATGAATGATTGCGAGCGGTCGAGCGGATACCAGAAGACGATCACGTCACCGCGATGAATCGGCTCGAAGCGGTAAACGAATTTGTTGATGAACAGGCGCTCCTGATCGCACAGCAAGGGCGCCATGCTGGTGCCCTCGACCTTGACGGGCCGGTAAAGAAACACGACGATGACGAGCGCGAGGCCGATCGCGACGGCGATGTCGCGCGACCATACGCGCAATTCACGGGCAAAAAATGAGGGTTCCTGCTGGTTAATCGGAGAGGCAAAATTGGGAGTGTTGTCGTCTCGCATTCCGCGCTGCGCTCCTGTATATCATGCCGCCCGCATTTCCGCCAACGGACATTTCGCGGCGACCGCGGAAATTGGCGTACGAGCGCTTTTCTGAATCCTCCTGCAATTTCTGTTATCCATTATAGGATGCATTTTCGGGTTGCGGAGGAATGGTTCCGCCACCAACGATATTACATGATGAAAGGCTAACCCATGATCATCCTGAAAAATGGTGCTTCAATGCGCGCAGTTGTCCGGGCCGCCCAAATCGCCGTGATCCTCATTTTGGTCAGCGCGCTTCCGGCCATTGCTCCGCGTCTCCGCGCCGCACAAAGCGGTTCAGCCGCGCCGTCGATCACCTTTGTTGCCGATGTGCCGCTGCTCGATTGCGACGGTATGCCATGCATCGAAGTGCGCGTGAACAATGGCTCCCTTGTGCGATTGCTGATCGACACAGGCAACCAGGCATCCATCATTGACACGCAAACTGCAAACACTCTCCATTTGAAACCTTTCAAACCGGCTCAACCAAACTGGCCGGACGGAATTTTCCGCGCCGGGGTTTCGTCGCTTCAACTCGGCAACCTTACCCTCTCCGATGTGCGAGTCCTCACCATGGACGTCGCGTCGATGACCGCGCAGAACCAAATGCCGCACGCGGCAGGAACGCTCGCGTACACCGCCTTCAAAGATCGCGCACTTCAGCTTGACTTCCGGGCGCATCGCATGCGCGTGTCCGATATCCTTTCATCTCCGGCCGCGTGCGACGGGACCTGCGATCATTTCTCGCTGATTACCTTCGGCAAGCACGGACCGCCGATTGTCGTGGCGAGCGGATTCACAATCAACGGCCACACGGTCACGGCGCAAATCGACACGCAATACAGCGGTAGCTTGCTCGTTTACACACCGTCGATCGATAAATTAGGACTTTCGAACGAGGCGAGGGCGACCGAGACCCGGACGTTCCCATATACCGACGGCGGAGTAAGAATGAAGTTCGCGCCCGCTCACGAAGAAGGGTTCGATGGCATGCCTTTGATCACTTCGGGCAGCGTCGTATATTTTCCAACTCCGGGCGTACACGAGCCCGACGCTCTCTTCGACGCCACCGTGGGCCTCGAGCTTTTCCGAAATACCGTTCTCACCTTGGACTTCCACGACATGACGATTTCCGTTCGAAAGAATAATGCAGAAAGCTGATGTGGACCCTCGCAAGCAACTGCGCGGGGCGCGACGCTGGCTCTCAGGGCAAGCCTGCGCTACAAGCGCGCGTTATTCGTAGCGGAGGGCGACGATGGGGTCTGTGCGCATGGCGCGGCGTGCGGGGATGTAACACGCAGCGACGGCGACGAGTGTGAGCAAGGCGGCGACGCCTGCGAACGTGAGAGGATCGTGCGTGGTGACGCCGAAAAGCTGGTTAGCCATCAGTCGCGTCAAGCCGAGCGCGGCGGCGATGCCGACGGCGACGCCGATAAGCGCCATGCGCACACCCTGTCCGAGGATGAGGCGCAGGACGTCCGAGCGTTGCGCGCCGAGGGCGATGCGAATGCCAATTTCATGGGTGCGCTGGCCGACAAGGTAGGAAATGACGCCGTAAATTCCCACACAGGCAAGCACGAGAGCGAGAGCGGCGAAAACGCCGAGCAAAATCATGGCGAAGCGGCGCGCGGCCAGCCAATCCGAGATGATGTTATCCATTGTTTCCACGCCATACATCACTTGCTGGCTGTTGATTTGCTCGATGGCGTGTCGAATTGCGCCGACAAGAGTGTCCGGCGGAACGCGGGTGCGGATAGCGAGTTCCCCGCCGCGGGCTAGTAACGGCATGAATTTGTCAGGGACTTGCATGATGGGAAAATAAATCTCCGCCTCGATGGGCTGCTTACCGGTGTCATCGAGGCCCCAGTGCTTCACATGGCCGGCGACGCCGATGATTTGAGCTTGCAAGTCGAGAATGGCGAAGTTGACGCGCTTACCGACCGGGTCCTGGCCGGGGAAAAATTTCTTGGCAAAATCTTCGTCAATCACAACCACCGGAGGCGAATGAAGGGTGTCTTGCGCGTTAATGAATCTGCCGCGCAACAGCGGCGTGCCCATCACTTTCAGATAGCCCGGTTCGCAGAGATAAAACAGAGCGGAAGTCATTTCCTGAGTGCTTTGTGGCTTGGGCTGGCCTTCGAGCCAGAAAGGCAATTCGGAATCACCCTGCATGGGCAGCGAACCGCCGAGGGCAGAGATATATTCCACGCCGGGGATGGAGACGAGAGACGCGTCGATCTGACGAACCAAATTGCGCAACTGTTCGGGCGTGGCCTTCATTGCGGAGGGCGGAAACGCGACGCTGAATGAAAGCAGGTTGTGCGGGTCGAACCCGGGGTTGACGCTCCAGAGCACGACGAGACTGCGGATCATAAGGCCGGCGGCGACCAGCAAGACGAGCGCGAGCGCGGTTTCCGCTACAACGAAGGCTCCCTGCAAGCGGTGGCGCGCGCCGCTGGAGCCGCGACCGCCTTCTTTGAGAGTTTCCTGCAGATTGCGCTGCGAAGTCTTGAGCGCGGGCGCGAGGCCAAAGAAAATTCCGGCGAGAAGCGAAACACCCAGAGTGAAAAGCAAAACGCGGACGTCGAGGCCGACATTCGCGGAGCGCGGAAGCGCCTGCGGCAAAATGGTGATGGCCGCGCGGGTTCCCCAGGCGGCAAGCAAAAGTCCAATCACACCGCCGGCGAACGAAAGCAAAATGCTCTCGGTGAGCAACTGTCGCAACATGCGGCCGCGGCTGGCTCCGAGAGCCGCGCGTATGGCGAATTCGCGCGTGCGTCCGGTGGAGCGCGCGAGAAGCAAATTGGCGATGTTCACGCAGGCGATGAGCAGAACGAATACAACGGCGCCGAGCAGAACGTAAAGCAGGGGGGCGACGTCGCCGACCATGTCCTGTTTGAGCGGCACGAGCGAGATGCCGGAATTTTTGTCGGCTTCGGGATAAGCGCGGGAGAGATTTTGCGCCACGCCGCTCATGTCCGCGCGCGCCTGCGCGAAAGTGACGCCGGGCTTGAGGCGGCCCACCGCATCCATGCCCATGCTGACGCGGCGGTCGAGGAAAGTGCGATCGGTCCACTGGCCCACGGGCACGTAAATATCGGCGAGGTGAAAATTGTTTCCGCGAAAATAAAAATTCTCAGGAATGATGCCAATGACGGCGTAGGGCGTGCCGTTGAGGGAGATGGATTGGCCGACGATTTTTGGAGAAGCGCCAAACCTGCGGCGCCAGAGGCCTTCGCTGACAAGAACAACGGGCGCACCGCCGGCGCGGTCGTCCTGCGCGGTGAAAAGGCGTCCCATCACAGGTTGCACGCCGAGAATCGAGAAAAAATCGGCAGAGATCATTTCCGTGCGCAGGCGCTCCGGCTCGCCCGCGCCGGTCATGTTGAAAGAATCCTGACGGTAACCCGCCATCTGCGCGAAGGATTTGTTCTGGCGCTGCCAGTCGAGGAAATTGGGATAAGAAATGGAGGATTCGGAGAAGTCGGAAGTCCGCGAATAAACCGAGACGAGACGGTCAGGCTGCGGATACGGCAGTGGGCTGAGGAGCACGCCGTTGACCACGGAAAACAGCGCGGTGTTTGCGCCAATGCCGAGAGCGAGCGTTAAGACGGCGATGGCGGTGAAGCCGGGCGACTTTGCGAGCATGCGGATGGCGTAACGCAAATCCTGAAGCAATGTCCCCATGATTCCTCCGAGTCAGCGCCTGCCGGATTGCGGTTGGTGGCCGCAAGTTTCGGCGTCACCCTGTAGTACGAAGGCGGTGGTAAATATGTTCC
>JBOGNJ010000268.1:0-24677 GCA_050746905.1 Candidatus Acidiferrales bacterium | reverse complement strand
CAGGATAAGCGCGGTGAAAACGAAGTCGACAATGAAAAGGAAATCCCAGGCGACGCGATCCTTCGAAAATGGATTCAACATGCGCGTGCCGAAGGACGTGAAACCGTCAAGGATGATGTGGCTGGCGATTCCAGCGGCGTAGATCACAAAGAGTGCGTAGAAGGAAGGACAATGGAGATCGTCGCGATGAGTGCGTTTGGCGTACCAGCGAACCGCCGCGCGCGTGAGCCACGCGAGACCGGCGGCAAAAATGGGCAAGCCAACGAAAGAATGAGTAAGCCCGCGATGGTAACGCGCGATGGCCAGCGGATCATGCGAGAACGCATCGGCGAAAACGTCCACGTCGGGGAAAACCGCGCCGAGAGTGGCTGCGAAGACGGCGATGCGCGCGGTAGAGATGGCAGACCGATTAGTCGAAGTCCGCTTCGCGAAAAACCCTTTACCGATCAGCGCGCCCGCGATGCCGTGAGTGACTGGGTCCATGGAGGAACAGAGAGTAACAGTTTATAGCAAACGGCAATCGAAGTTGGAGACTCGAATTTTGAGGACGGAAGACTGAAAAGGCAAGCGCAGCCACGAGATTTATTGATTCCTCAAATAACTTCGATGAGCGGGGAACGCTTGGGTAGGATTTCGCCGATTTGGGCGGCGGGGATTTGGCGGCGGTGAAGTTCGGCGCAGATGGCACCAGCGTGTTCCGGCGCCACGGCGATGAGCAGGCCGCCGGAGGTTTGCGGATCAAAGAGGAGGGCGCGAAAATCCTCGTCGACATTTATGCCGAATTCGACGCAGGATTCGATGAATTCGCGATTGCTTTTCAGGCCGCCGGCGAGGAAACCGCCGTGGGCCGCTTCGCGCGAGCCCACGAGAAGCGGGACTTTCGCATGGTCAATGCGCAAGGATACGTTGCTGCCCACGGCCATTTCGCGCGCATGACCCAGCAGGCCAAAGCCAGTGACGTCGGTGACAGCGTGGATGGGTGTACTACTGCCTGCGGATTCTTCTATGTGATGCAGAACTTCGGCCGCGTCGCGATTAAGACGCGCCATTGATGCGACTGCTGCTTCGACGGAGCCGGCAGGCGCTTTATCCGCCTTGAGCGCAGTGGCGATAACCCCGGTGCCGATGGGCTTGGTAAGAATTAACGCATCGCCGGGCTGCGCGCCCACGTTACGCCAAATATTTTTCGGGTTGATGAGGCCCGTAACCGCGTAGCCGAACTTCAAATCATCGTCGCGAACGGAATGCCCGCCGACAATTGTGCAACGAGCCTCGTCCATTTTGGACAAGCCGCCGAGCAGAATTTGCTCGAGAATGTCGCCGGCACCATCCGCAGGAAATCCAACAATCGAGAGCGCAGAAATGGGCCGGGCGCCCATGGCGTAAACGTCGCTAAGCGAATTTGCGGCGGCGATTTGGCCAAACGTGAACGGATCGTCGGCGATGGGCGTCAAGAAATCGACGGTCTGCACGAGTGCGAGATCGTCGGTGAGTCGATACACCCCTGCGTCATCGCTAGTGTCGAAACCAACGAGCAAATTCGGGTCATTCGGCCGTGGCAAACGGCGAAGCACGGAGTCCAAAAGACCTGGACTCAGCTTGGCCGCTCAACCAGCGGCCTTGGCGGCGGACGTCAGACGAACGCGATCTGCCAAGGCGCTTCTCTCCTAGTATTCAACAGGATCCGACTCGAGGGATTATACGCTGAGCTCTGTATAAATCGGGCACGCCCCGTGTTGGACCCGATTCCCTTTGCAGGGGACGGAACGTAAGATAGTTCGGACATCTTAGGCACTCTATATGAGCCCCAAGACAAAATGGAAAATTACCGCGGCGCTGATTTTTGTGGCGCTGGCAATTCTGCTACCGGAAGTAGTTTCAGCCGGCTGGCACGTCGTTCATGGGCGATCATTCGAATTCCGTACATGGAAAGTGACCGTGCCGTTTGAATGGTACGCCGTCCGGCATGGCGAAGGCATGAGCGTGCAGCGAATGTCGCGCTTGTCGTGGCAAAAGGGCCCAGTGGCGACCTTCTTGCCTATTCATTTTGGAATGGCCTATCACTTTGACTACGACGTTTTTGGGAGTGTGCAGGCGAAGTTCCTGCATGCTCACGGATATTTGCTACCAACGCAACAGAGTATCCGTATCGCTGGCCAAGAGGGCAGATGCTGGACGTTTATTTTGGCAGCACAACGTGATCGGGAGTGGATTAATTGCGTTTCACCGGCTGACTTGACTTCGGTTGACTACATCGGATCTGTGGCATACACGAACGAATTTTTCGCTGTAGTTAGAAATATCCAACACCTTCCGCCTGCTCACTGATTCGCGCCAAGCGCGCTGCTTGATTTGCGAATGGATTTCAACAGCCCGCCGGCAATTCTAGGCCTGCGATACCACTTGAGAGCTCGAACGAATGGGGATCGTCAGCGGCTCTTCCTGACGCGCCGCGCTGAGCATGTGGCAATGGCCATCCAGAATTCCTCCAGGCTGAATCACCAGGCACGGCGCGTGAATCTCTCCGGTAACGACGCCTTTGGATTGAATTTCGACACGTTCCTTGGCGAAGATATTACCGTCGAAACGACCGGCAATCGTCACGTCGTTCGCGTCAATCTGGCCTTCGACGTGAGCGTTTTCGCCGAGAAGCAAACCGTGATCTGAGGCGATGCTCCCCTTCACGTGACCATCAACACGGAACATTCCGGCGATGGTCATCTTGCCTTCGATGGAAACTCCTCTGTCGATAAAGCCCGCCCATTCCGATGAACCGCCGGGCTTTCCGCCTAACCATTTCGCCGTCACGGGACGCCTCCTCAGGGAAATAAGTATCCCGCATTATCGCGCAACGATCAGTTGGTAGAGACGGTCCAGATCACTCTCGTTGTAGAACTCGACAATGACCTGGCCGGGATGTCCTTTCGTACAGGGATTGACGCTGACTCTCGTGCCCAAGACGCGCTGAAGTTCATCAATGGCAGCGCGAGTGTTGGCGTCAAGAGTGATGGTGTCCGATCCGGCACGATGGCGGCGTGTGTGTGTGGCGAGGCGCTCGATTTGACGAACGGTCAAGTTGCCGCGAGCGGCGCGTTTGGCAGTCTCGGCGCGCAGCGGTTGATCTTCAATCGCGAGGAGCGCACGCGCGTGGCCGGCCGTCAGGCGCCCGTCCTCAACCATTTCGCGAATTGGGTTTTCGAGGCGGAGAAGGCGAAGCGCATTGGCGACAGTTACGCGTTCTTTGCCGGTGCGGTCGGCGGCCTCTTCCTGCGTCAGATGGAATTCGTGGATCAAGCGATCGAAAGCCTGCGCTTGCTCGATGGGATTGAGATCCTCGCGCTGCAGATTTTCGACCAGCGTAATCTCCATCGCCTTGTCGTCCGGTACATCCTGGATCACGACGGGGACGCGATGCATCGAGACGAGTTGGGCGGCCCGCCAGCGGCGTTCGCCGGCAAGAAGTTGGAACCGCGGACCGCGACGGCGAACCACAAGCGGCTGAATGATCCCCGTGCGACGGATTGATTGCGCCAATTCGTCGAGAGCGGATTGGGCGAAGCGCGTACGCGGCTGATAGGGGCTTGGGTCGATCAAGTCGATATCAGCTTGAAGGACGGATCCGGCGGCATCAATGGAGCGGTCACGCGCGACGGCGACAGCAGCAGCGGAACTGGACGCTGGGGGCGCAGATATGCTCGTGGGAGGGTCACTCGGCGGCACCTGCGGCGTTGCTTCGGGCTCGCGTATCAGCGCGCTCAGACCCCTGCCCAATGCGTTTCTGGTCATTGGAGATGACCTCCTTTGCGAGTTGAATGTAGCTTTCGGCACCCTTACTACTAATGTCGTAGAATATGATGGGCTTACCATGGCTCGGTGCTTCGGCGAGGCGGACATTCCGCGGGATGACGGTGGCGAACACTTGTGTGCCGAAGAAGCTCCGAAGATCAGCAGAGACTTGTTTTGACAGGGTCGTGCGATCGTCGTACATCGTGAGCAGAATGCCCTCTACGGCCAGCGAGGGATTGATTGTTCGGCGCAGGCGCATCAGGGTATCGAGTAGTTCGGCGACACCTTCCATTGCGTAGTATTCGCACTGAATAGGTACCAGAACCGAATCGCTGGCGGCCAGTGCGTTGATGGTTAGCAAGTCCAGTGCCGGCGGGCAATCGATCAGGATATACTCGTAATCATTGCGGACGGACTGCACAAAGGTCTTAAGTCGATATTCGCGACCTTCCATAGTGACGAGTTCCACGGCGGCCCCGACGAGGTTCTTGTCGGCGGGAATCAGATCCATTCCGGCGACTTGGGTTTGAATAACGATTCTGTCGGCCCGTTCTTCGAGAATCAGGGCGTTGTAGATGGTGCGGCGACTAGGGTCCTTCGGGAACCCTAGACCGCCGGTTGTGTTTCCTTGAGGGTCTGAGTCTATAACGAGGGTGCGCTTCTCTTCCGCTGCCAGAGATGCGCCAAGATTGATGGCGGTAGTGGTCTTTCCGACGCCGCCTTTTTGGTTGGTGATCGAAATTACTCTTCCCAACGTTCCCCCAGTTCAATTTTGAAAGCAAATCTAACAGAATTGGAAATTAATTCGCAAGATGTTTCACGTGAAACACCGAGCCCGTTGAGGCTTTGTCTGAGCAATGTTCCACGTGGAACATTTTCTTGGTTCTATTTAAGGGATCCCATAGGAATTCGCACGGGAACCAATGAGAATCTTTCTCCGTACTGTCCTTGGTATGGGAGCTTGCGTCCAATGCCAGTCAGAAATGTGCATCATATCTTTGGCATCGTTTGCGCCTACCCAAAAGACAACGTGGCCCGCGGGTGACAGCGAGTCCTTGGACCATGACAACAATTCTTCAGTTCTTCCTAAGGCGCGGGCTGTGACATATGTGAGGTGTCCTGTGCGAATTTTTGAGGTCGCAAACGCGGTTGGGAGGACCTCGACATCGCCGAGGTCCAACTTTCGAATAACTTCATTCAAGAATGCGGATTTCTTCTTGTTTGGCTCGAGCAATGTCACTTGTAGGTTTGGTCGCAAGAGCTTGATCGCCAAGCCGGGAAATCCGGCTCCGGAACCAACGTCGGCGAGTCGACCATTTTCAAAGCTTTGCAAAGACAGGGCGAAAACGCTTTCGCCAAAGTGAAACCGAACAATCTCGTGTTCGTTCGTGACTGCCGTCAAGGCGATTTTTTCGCCCCAACGTGAAAGCAAGCCCATGTACGTCAGTATCTTGTCGCAGACTGCAAGCGAGATGGCACTGTAGTAAGGATCAAGAAGATTGCGAACAGTCGACGCTGTCAGAGTCATCTCGTCGCTCTTTTGGATGCAGGGAGGCCAGGCCGCATTCGTCGGCTGAAACTCGAAAAATGAAGAGAAATTAATGAAAGGGGATCCCCGCGAAACGGCAAGAGCCTTAGCGCAGCTCCGCCAACGGAAAAATCAACTGCAAAGTGGATAACGATTGATGGAAAAAGACTTCCGGTCCATATTCTCACACCGGAGAAAATCAGACCCACGGCGAAAGTGGTAATCAGGCCTTTACGGCCCTGGTACGCATGGGCCGAGGAAAAGAATGCGGCTGATATCACGGCTGCGGCAAGCGCCGACCCGGAAAGAAAGGTCGTGAAGATTGTCTGTACAAATCCACGATAAATGAATTCCTCGCAGATCGCCACTGTGAGAACAAGGAGAATTCCGAGCATGGCCTCATTTCTCGTTCTGGGTAACAGTTTTTCCGCCAATTTTGCCACAATACCCCTGTTCTCGTAGGGAAGCGTCGCAACATGACGAATCGCGTAAACCTGATTGAGGACCAGGATAAACGACAAGCCAGCGCCGACAGTGACCGAGCGAAGAGGATGCGGAAACGCTACGCCGAGAGGTCCCCACGACAGGCGATGAGCCTCGCAACGCCACAGAATCACCGCGACGGCCGCACCCTGAAAGATGATTGTGGAAACGTAAAGCATGATGCGTTCTGAAGACGCCAACTGCGGGGCGGCCACTAACTCCCGAATGCGCGATAAGCTTCGCCAAGGGACCACAACGGCCAGAAGAGCGAGCAACAAAATGTAGTCCCAATGCATTTGGAATAGGCTGCATTATGCCGCGATTCTCTTCAAGGCGAAAAACATAAACGCACGGTTGACAGTGGAGAAAACGCGATTTATGGTGTTGGCGGCTCCCGAAAATGAAAATTCTGGTCATCGGCGGTGGGGCGCGGGAACATGCCCTGGTGTGGAAATTGAGGCAAAGTCCGAACGTGCAGCACGTGTGGTGCGCGCCCGGGAGCGATGGAATAGCGCAAATTGCGGAGTGTGTGGCGGGCGATCTGGGAAATGTCACTGGCGTCGCGGAAGTTGCGAACAGATTGAGACCAGATCTAACCGTGGTCGGGCCAGAACAGCCTCTGGTACTTGGAATTGCCGACGAATTCGCCAGGCGCGGGCTGCCGATCGTCGGCCCCTCCCGCAGGGCTGCTCAGCTTGAGGGCAGCAAGGTGTTTGCCAAGGAGTTTATGCAACGGCATGGGATTCCGACCGCCTCGATCTATGGAATATTCGATGCGCCCGTAGACGCATACACGTCCCTATGCGAGGTCGATTGGCCAGTGGTTGTGAAAGCCGACGGACTGTGCGGCGGAAAGGGCGTGCTTGTGACGTCCTCACCGGATGAAGCTACGTCGTTTATCGAGCGGTTGATGGAAAAAAGGGACTTCGACGACGCAGGAAGGCGCGTAATTGTCGAGGAGGGGCTGTCTGGCCCCGAAATATCGTACATGGTGCTGACAGACGGAGAAAAATTTGTTCCGCTTGCTCCGTGCCGGGACTACAAACGAGCTTTCGACGACGATATGGGACCGAATACCGGCGGGATGGGAGCTATTTCGAGTGACGATCTAATCTCCAGGGAAGCGGAAATGATGATTCAGGAAAAAGTCGTCGGGCCGACTATAGAAGGCATGACTAGAGATGGTGCGGAATATAAAGGGTTTCTCTATTTTGGCCTGATGATGACCGCGTCAGGGCCGAAGGTGCTTGAATTCAATTGCCGTTTGGGCGACCCAGAAACCGAAGCGCTCGTGATGCGGATGAATTTCGATTTGGCGGCAGCCTTGCAAGCAGCTGTGACGGGAAATTTGGGCAAGGTAGCGCTTCGGTGGGATCCTAAGGTAAGTGTCTCGTTGGTTTTAGCGGCACCCGGTTATCCGGGCGCACCGAAGACCGGGGCGGTGATTAAGGGCCTTGATTCCACGGGGGAATGCGCCGTATTTCATGCCGGAACGAGGAGGGAATCGTCCACTTACTATACGTGTAGTGGAAGAGTGTTGAACGTGGCGGCGACCGGCAACACCCTCGCGGAGGCGTGTTCAAAGGTCTACGAGGCCGCGAAGAATATTTCGTTTGAGGGCATGCATTATCGGAGAGATGTTGGTAAAGGAATTGGCGGTACCGCTCGTGCCTAGCAAAGAATACGCGTTATGTAACTCGTTAATTCATTTGTGTCGGAAAGGGGTTTGAGTGGTGGCGAATACGGAACTGAAGGCGTTGGTCGGGGTGATAATGGGTTCGGATTCGGACTATCCGGTGATGGCCGAGGCCGGACGGATGTTAAGAAAATTCGGAATCGAATTTGAGGTTGAGGTTGTGTCGGCGCACCGATCCCCAGCGCGCGCGGCGGAATATGCGGAGACGGCGGCAGAGCGGGGGTTGAAGGTAATCATTGTGGGCGCGGGGGGCGCCGCGCATCTTGCGGGGGTGGTAGCGGCTTTGACCACGTTACCTGTGATTGGCGTGCCGATGGCTGCGACGTCGCTCAATGGAATGGATTCCCTGCTGGCGACGGTACAAATGCCGGGCGGTGTGCCCGTCGGAACTATGGCGATCGGAAAACCGGGCGCTACAAATGCAGGCATCTTTGCGGCGCAAATCCTGGGAGCGTCAGACGCGAAAATCGCACGCGCCTTGGCAGCATATAAGAAGGAACTGGCCGCGGCTGTGGCGGAAAAGAGTGCGCGGTTGAAGCGCGAGCTGGCAGGAGAGAAATAAAAGAGACCACGGGGTCAGAGAATTTTTAGAACTGACCCCGGTCCGGAAGGCTTGCCCGGTGGGCGGCGGAGACTCGGGGCGCCCGAAGGACGGACCTGTTCGCTGCCCGGCTTCGGCGTTTCTTCGGGCGGCGGGATGAACCAGCCGATTCCCTGCTCTTTATTAATTTCAGCTTCGATGAGTCTGTGGCCCCCGGGAGCGACGGCGCGGAGAGTTTCGCGCAGGAATGCCGCGACGTTGGCCGCTGGTAATTGTTGAATGTCGCCATTGAGGATGGACTGCGAAGTTTCTCGAAGCCCTGGAGAGGCTGCAAGAACGGTAGCAATGCGCGGATCGCCTGAAGCGATGAGAGCGGAGAGATTTGTACCGGCAGATTCCGGCGGATAGCTGACTTCAAGAAGGGCGCGCGGCTGCCCCTTTTCGGGCGGCCAGAGCTGCGTGTATTGCGGTTGCAAAACGGTCGTCTGCCAGAAATCACCCTGCTCGGGCTCCTGGTCGATCGGATACTGAACCAGCCAAACTTCCGGACCATAATTTCGAACATAATCGGCAAGAACCATGGCTAGAATCGGTTCATTAGGCGCGAAATTCAAATTGCTGTGCAAGTGATCAGCGATTGACGTAAGGCGTTCGTGCAAGCGCCCGGCGATCTGCTCAATGTCATTCGCCTCTGTACCTGCTCCGCTGTCCGCCGCGCCCAAGCTGGGGGCCTTGCGCAAGCCCGTGGGCGGAGGCAAGTCGGGCAACTCTTTGTCGACGCGAGCGAGTTCGCGATGCTCGCTGGGCAACCACCAATCGGCGGCCCCGAGAAGAACTGCCAGGCGGCCGTCAGAGAGCGAAACGATCATCGGAGGAGAGGTATCCGGTTCAATGGGGTTTTCCGCTGTTGCGACAACGATGCCGTCCTTAGCAACGGCGATTACGACGCGGCCCGCGTAGAGATTGGCAACGATTTCCTCGGCATTCTGTTGGTCAGGATTTTGCGCGAACGAGTGCCCGGGGAAAATCGACGCGACACCGAACATAGCGATGAGGCAAAGCGCAAAGGAACAGAGTCGAGAAATAGCAGTTTGGTGAAGCGGCATCACGTTGTGAGATGCGTGTGAAGGCAAGGTCGATGCCACGCAACTGTCCTGGAAAGCGGCAAGTGAACAATAGAGACGCTGGTTCAAGTTACCACAGTCGGCGCGGAGAGGACGCTGCGAAATTCTCTTGAGAATGCTGCCTCGCAATGAGCGGATAAGAAATTATCCCGATCCGCGGGTTTTGGGTAAAATCGGATAGTCGTGCTTTGCGCGACGATGGCGGTCTGGATTACGACGGGGCTGAATAGGAAGCATCAGGAGTTTCGGCAAAATGAAACATAATGGGAAGCGGCTCGAGGAAATTCTGGAATTACACGTGAAATTCACGAAGGGCGAGGCCAGCGGCGTGCGCGCCGATTTGTCCAGGGCGAAACTGGCCGGCGCGAATTTGCACGGCGCAAATCTTTCTTACGCGTTGCTGCGCGACGCAAATCTGGAAGAGGCAGATTTGGGTGAAGCTAGGCTCGGAGGCGCCGATTTCACGGGCGCGAAAATGAAGGGCGCCGACTTACGCCGGGCCGACCTGACGGAAACGACCCTCGCCGGCGCGGATTTGCGTGGATCGCAATTGGGCGGCGTCGAGTGTTTCCGCGCGGATTTGAGCAATGCAAATCTGCGTGGCGCGAACTTACGTGCGGCGAATTTTCGCAACACCAACCTGCGCGGCGCCGATTTGCACGGCGCGGACGTGACGACTACAATTCTGCGCGAGACGGATCTGGATGGCGTGGATTTGTCGGGACTCGATTTGAGCACAACGTTAATGCCTCGCGACTGGAAAGCCGAGAAAGCCGGGAAGTAGGGGCCTACTTTTCACACAGCAATGGGTGCGTATGGTGGATAAGCCCAGATCATTCCGAGGAACCTAGGGTCAAAGTTCAGCCAGTCCACCGGTGATAACCAACAGCGGTAATTTATTTTGAGGCTGGGTAGGTATCGGGATATTCCGCGCCGGCAGCGGCGCCGCGAATCGCCGGGTTACGGCGGCGTGTTTCGATGCCGAGGCGTTTGATTTTCTGGTTAAGCGTGGAGAGGGGAATTTGGAATCGTTCGGCCGCTTCGGTTTGGTTCCAGTTCGAGTGCTCGAGCATGTCAATGATGATGCGGCGCTCAACTTCTTCCATGATTTCGAAAAGAGAGCGTGTATGCGAACGGGCACTCGCTTCGCCGGGCATGGGCGGCAGAAATTCGGCGAGGTGGAGATGCACGCCGCGGACGATTTCGCGGCTGCGAACGGCCTCGGGGAGCAGCTCCACGTCCATCGAGTCTCCGTTGGAAAGGACTATGGCGCGCTCGACGACGTTTTCAAGCTCACGCACATTGCCGGGCCAGTCATAGTCCATCAGGACGCGCATCGCGGGCAGAGAAAAATAGCGCATCGGCTTGCCGTTGTCTTTCGAGAAGCGCTCGAGGAAGCGTTCGACGAGAAGCGGGATGTCTTCCCTGCGGTCGCGGAGCGGAGGAAGCGCTATGTTGATGACGTTGAGGCGATGATACAAATCCTCGCGAAAACGGCCCGCGTGGACCAGCGACATTAAATCTTCATTCGACGCGGCAATGATGCGTACGTCCACTTTGATCGTGTCCGTGCCGCCCAATCGCATGAATTCCCGTTCCTGAATCACGCGCAGAAGTTTGGCCTGCGTTTCCGGACTGATGGTGCTGATTTCGTCGAAGAAAATCGTGCCCTGGTCGGCGACTTCGAAAAGCCCTTTCTTGGACGCGACGGCGCTGGTGAAGGCTCCTCTCACGTGGCCGAAGAGTTGAGATTCGAGCAGGTCAACTGGAATGGAGCCGGTGTTAACGGCGATAAAAGGTTTTTCCGCGCGTGGCGAAGCAGCGTGGATTGCTTTGGCGATCACTTCTTTCCCGGTGCCGCTTTCTCCTGCAACCAAGACAGTGGAGCGCGAGGGACCGACCTGCGTCACGAGGTCGAGTACCGCCAGCATTTTTTCACTCTTGCCGATGATGTTGGGGAAATTGTAGCGTTCTTTCAGGGCGCGCTTGAGTTGCACGTTCTCTTCCCGCAGGCGGCTGCCCTCGATAGCCAGCGCGACCTGTGACAACAGTTCATCGTTGGACCACGGCTTCGTGATGTAGTCCTGCGCACCGTTTTTGAATGCAGCGCGGGCCATGTCGATCGAGCCGTAAGCAGTGATCAGAATGATGGAAAGCTGCGGGTCGCGGCGATGAATTTCGCGCAACAATTCGATGCCGTTACGGTCCGGCAAACTGACGTCGAGCAGCAGCAGGTCGAAAGGTTGATCCCCCAGACGCTCCCAGCCCGCCTCGCCGGTCCCCGCTTCGGTGACTGAATAGCCTTCCGAGGAAAGCAACGCCCGCAGACCCTCGCGGATCTCAACTTCGTCGTCAATCACGAGGATAGAGCCCTTAGGCATGGACGGCTTTCCTTGCTACAGGAAATTCGAGGCGGAACGACGTGCCCTTTTCCGCGGTAGAACGAACTTCTAACTTGCCCGCATGTTCCTTAACAATTCCATAACTGACGGAAAGTCCGAGGCCGGTGCCGCGTCCCGAAGCTTTCGTGGTGAAAAAGGGATCGAACACGCGATGGATGTGTTCCGGGCGAATGCCGATGCCGGTATCCGTTACTTCAACTTCCACAGAGCCGTTAAAGGCGGCCGTGCGAACTTCGAGCATGCCGCCGTTCGGCATCGCATCCCGCGCGTTCATAAACAAGTTCAGAAACACCTGTTGCAGACGCGTACTCGAACCCAAGACAAATGGTAGTGTGTCGGTGAAGTTGCGTATCACATTGACTCGCGCTGCCTTAAATGGATGCTGCACCAGACTCAAAGTTTCATCAAGAACCGAGTTGAGATTCACCTCGACGAACTCCGCCCCGCCGGTGCGCGAGAAGTTCAGGAGGTTGTTCACGATCTCGCTGGCACGGAACGTTTGTTTGACGATCTTGTCGATCGTCTTCTGGCGAGAATCTTCCACTGGCATCTGCTTGCCGAGCATCTGAATGTAATTCGAAATTACGGCAAGAGGCGTGTTGACTTCATGTGCGACGCCGGCTGCCAGCAAACCGAGCGAGGTCAGTTTCTCGTTTTGAACCATCTGCTCTTCCAGACGAACACGCTGCGTGATGTCGTCGAGAAGAATCAGCCGGCCGAGCCGCTGCCCGCTCTTTCCTACGAGGGGGGCGAACGAAGCATTTACGACAAAACGCTGTGGGCCCGGGCCGTAGAGACGGAACTTGTAGATGCTGGTGACGTGCTCTTCGCGCGAGTGTGATGCGATTTCCGCGACCAGGTCTGATGGGAGCGCGTCGGCGAGGGAGCGGCCAACGGCCTGCTCGCGCGGAATGCCAATGAGGCGTTCCATCTGCGGATTCCAGGACTCGATGCAGTCCTCGAGGTCAACGGTGAGCACGCCGATGTTGAGCGATTCGATGATGTTCTCGTGGAATTCCTTCAGGCGCTCAATTTGCAGCGCTTTCTGCTCGAGAGAATTGTAGAGACGCGCGTTTTCTATGGCGATCGCCACGTAGCCGGCGATTGTGTCCAGCAACTCGATATCATCGCTAGTCAGATAGTCGCCATCTACCGTTTTGCCCAAGCCAAGTACGGCTACCACGTGATCGCGGAAGCGGCACGCGATGAAATAGTTCAGGCCGAGCTGTTCGAGCGTGCGGCGAACGGATTCCGTCTCGCCGGAGCCGCGGGCCGATTCAAAAAACAAACAGGCCTGCGTTAGCACGGGCCGCTCAGCCAGATTCAGGAAGCTCAGATCCAGCGGCGATTCCGCCTGTACGCCGAGCGAACGTGAGAACTGGAAAGTTTCCGGGCGCTCCGGATTCTCGAGGAAAATCGCGACGCGGTCGACGAGCAACGTTTGCGAAATGCGGTCGAGAACGGAGCCCAGCAGCGGCTCGATGCGCACCTCATTGGTGAGGGTGCGTCCGAATTCAATAAGGGTGCGGCGGTAGTTCAAGCGGTCGCGATAGAAAAAGTGGTCAAGGCGAGCCTGCATCCAGTCGCGCAACGGTTGAAAGAGAAACGCGGCGACGACAATCGCCACCACGGTGCCGGACGCACCGGCCGAACCTGTCGAATGGAAAAGGAGGCCAATGATGGCCACGGTGGCGAAATAAACGGCGACAATCGCAGCGGTCGCGAGAGTATAAGCGATTCCGCGTTTGAAAATAATGTCGACGTCCATCAATCGGTAACGAATGATCGCGTAACCGAAGCACAGCGGTATGAGGACCAGCGAAAACGCCGACGCCGTCATCCAGCCATAGGGAATGCTGCCGGCGCAAAACGGAACAACGTAAAATGCGAGGAAGGGCGTCACGCCAACAAAGGTGCCGAAAGTGACCCACTTCAATTGCTGACGCAAAAGACCGGTCGGCGCGCGAAGATAGCTGAGCAGGAAAATGGCGCCGGCAATCAGGAAGTACAGGCCCCAGTACGCATATTCGATTTGATCGAGACGAAAGCGGCTTTCGATGGATGGCATCAAATCGAGGGCCGCGGTCGCCACGCTTACGTGCAGGAAAAGCAACGCAGCAGGCACGGCATAGACGGCGGCCAGCCAGAATTTAAGATTGCGAACGCGGCGCTCCGGAAAAACCAGCGCGAAATGTACAAGAAGCGCGGCTTGCAGCAATAGCGCGACAACGTTCGACCAGTAGATTGTCCAATCGAATGAGTTCAGCTTGCCGCTGTAACGAAACGCGTAAAAAATAAACGAGACCAGGCAGAAGACGTAGAAATGCACCGCGCGCGGAGCCGTCCAACGGCGGGCAAAAATGAACAAGCCGATGAAAAGATACAGCAGGGACAAAATGCCAAAACAGTTCCAGATGAGCGTCGGCTTTTCCGCCGGCGCGGTGAGGACATTGGCCTGGAACGGCACGCCGTCACGACTGAGTTGATAAGTAACGCTGGACCAGATCCCGGCGCGGGAAAGTTGCTGGGTTACCTGCGTGGCGCGTCGTATGCGAACGCCGTCGACTGCCGAAACTGTGTCGCCGGGCTGAATCCCGGCCCTGGCAGCGGGCGAAGTGGGCTCAATACGCCACGCCTGCACGCCGGTAGGGGTGTCCAGCCACGTAGCGCCATCGTCGGGCATGAGGAATTGCGAGCGCTGGCGGAAGTTGAGGCCGCCAAAAACGACAGCGGCCAGCGTAAGGAAAGCCAGCAGAGCCGCAGGCAACCGCATTCGCAAACTGTCATTCATAAATGGGCCTATGTACGCCTACACTACCCCAGCAAAAACTGGTGCACGTTAGATTCCAGAAGATGGGATTTTACAGGATTCATAAGCCACTTAGAATGAGGTCCGTAACGGATTCGCGTGGTTTCTTTAGAGCTTACTTACATATTTCAGGAGATGTGATTCCAAATTCAGTACCTTAATCAGAAGCTCAGAACTGGACGCTGATCCCGCCGCGGAACGTCCGATAAGCCGCTACCATAACAACCCGGCCATCTCGGGTCGTCATTGGAACATATCCCTGTGCCAAAAGGTTACCAAAGTCGGCCATGGCTTGCATGCGGTGCAAGCAGGGAATGGGTTGATGGACCACGAGATTGAAATACGGGTCCAAGCGGAAAAAAGCCTCCCCATATTCATCTTGCCTGGAAACGACCATGCCGTCGATCCACTTGTAACTCGTCGTTAACTCCGTCTCCAAAACCGGAATTCGGGACGTAACTGAGCCGGCAATGCTGTGACGATACTGCGTGCTCAGTGCCTCCCGCAAGTTGCCGTTCGTCGGCGAATTGGCTGACGGTGCGAGGGCGCCGGCCCAGGCGTATACCACTGTCGTCGAAATGTTCTTGGAAAATTTCTGCTGATACGCGGCGCGAGCACCCCAGGAATCGGAAATCCCGGCATCGTAGGCGAAGCCATCGGTGAAAAAATTCTGGAGGAAATTTGCATTGTCAATGACGTTGCCACGGCCGAAAACAGCGGTGTCGTTAGAACGATCATGAAATCCAGCGAGAATCAGGCGGCTGTGATGAGCGAAGAGACGCTCGACGGCGAGCTCCTCGTGCCAGCCGTCTTCGAGAACAGGCCGCCCGTCACGAAAGAGCATGGTGGGGAATGCATCCAGAGAATCCAGCGCGGATTCAAGCGGCGCGGTAGCTTCCGGGCTGGTCTCCGGCCACGGGCGTGAAGCAAGCAAGAGGGAAGCTTGCCAGTCCGGAGAAATTCGAACCGCCAATTCTGCGCGAGGACGAAGACCAGCCGTCGTTCCGCTTCCCAAACTGGTCAGTATATACTCGGCGCCGTAGCGAAGCGTAACCGCGTCGCTCAAGGTGAGAATTCCGCTCTGGTCAAGGCGCATGCCCCGGAACACCGGCCCATTGGCACCCAGGCGAGACTGGCGCACAACGAGGCTGGTCGAAGGCCCCGATTTGCCGTTGCCCTCCGGCAGCCACAGAGTGGCAAACCCTCCGCTGGGGGCTTCATTTTCGTAGCTGACTTGCCCGGCGAAAAGAAGCTGGCCCGTGGCGCCTATGGCCTGATCGTAGGCGAAAGAAGTCGCAGGCGACTCTGAAAAACTGGTTGCCGAGCCAGGACGCATGCCCGAAGTGAAATCGATGCGGCTGCGAGGCTGGCGCGAGGAAGATGCCGACTCAGTTCTTGATTCTCGAGCGTTCGTTACCACGAGATGGCCATTCTGCCAGCGCAAAATTGGACGGGTGCTTGCCGCTGAGCGGAGCACCCAGCCCCATTCGGCGTCGTCCGGCTTTTCATTTGGGCGGCGGTGCAAATCGTTGAGTCCCGTGAAAATGGAACCCAACTCAATCTGCAAACTGGTGGTACGGCTGCTGTTGACGGGAACGTTCGGTTGCAGCGACGGCAGAAACCCAGCGAGCGTCACGCGCACGGAGTAAACGCCAGGAAGAAGAGCGGCTGTAGCGAAGCGACCGTGAGCGTTGGTGAGTAATTGAACAGAAGCCGAGGTTACCGACTGCGCCGTAACGACAACCGTGGCGCCCATTTGCGGCACGCCGCTGGGATCGAGAACCACGCCCGCTATTTTTCCCGTCGGCGATTCCGCGGCGGCCGGTGACGCAAAGCCCGCGAATAGCCCCAGGATCAAAATCACTGCGCCAAAAATTCGAGAGTTCATATTGCCTTTACCTCCCGTCATTTCGAGGGAGCCCGTACCGAGAAATTCGCCGCAGGAGAAATTGTCTGTTTGTCGGCGTTGTCGGTGATCTGTATCTGGAGCTTATAGCTGCCCGGTGTGAGTGATTTTAGATCGAGGGCCTTTTCAATCCAAATTTCTTCGCCGTGCTGATTGTACTGCCGCGAATTCTCCGAGAACTTCACGACCGGTGTGTTGTTTTCATTCAGCACTTGATATTGAATCGTGGCGTCACCTTCGTGAGTCTTGGGATCGACCTTAAGGTTGTAAACCTGCAAAAAGATCCCCATTTGGCCGCCTTCGTCGAAGACGGCGTTGAGTTTGGGACGAACCTTGAGGTCGCCGAGAACGAATTCCCCGAGACCGATATCGCGCGAGGAAACTTTTTGGATTTGGTCAGCCAGGATAAGCGAACTGGCGCCGAGTTGATCGTCCTGGAAACGCGGTACCTGCAAACGCGTGTTGATCACGCCGAGGTTCCCGCTGTTTGTATCCTTCAGAACAACGTCAAGCCGATAAAGGCCGGGACGCAGAGGCAGAGCCTTTTGGTAAATGTTATATCCCTTCAAATATTGTTGCAGGAGCGAGTCCGGCGTATCGGCCGAGACAGTATCTTCAAACGTCTGAACCACGCGGCCACTCACGCTCGTTACACGCGCGAATAAGTGAAGGGTGGCGATTTGCACGCCATTCTTGTCCTGAAAACTCATGTCCTTGTTCGGAATTTGGATCGTGATTGGGACCAGATCCGTATCGTCTGTAATTCGCAGGAAGTCGGAATGGCAGTCGAAGTGGATTTGATTCGCTGTCATCCGCGTATCCACCACTTCTTCGAGGTCTTTGAATTTCACCGGAGGCGGTGTTTGAATCTTGGCATAGAGCTCGAGGCGGGTGAATTCTTCCATGCTCTCCGGCGTTCCGCCGATCGCTTGCGCATCGTGAGTACCATCGGTGTTTTGGAAGCGCTGCGTCTTGGAAGCCATGCCCATGGTTTCGAGTTGCGTGAGGCCGGCGCCCGGAACGTACAGCAGGGCGTCCTTTTCGCTGGGATCGCGCGTCAAGTGATACTCGCCGCTACCGGAGGGATCCACAAACTCTATTTCAACGTTTTCGCCGATGCCGGGCAGATACCGGTAGCGCCAATCCTCGAAGGGATAAGTTGAAGTTTCGCCGCCACCCTCGCTGAAAGGCCGCTGGTAAGGTCCGCCTGCCGGGTGCGAATTCACTTCATCGGGTTTGCCCCACATGATGTAAATGCGTCCGCGATCCGTTTTCCAGCCAGGAATTCCCGAGGAGTAATGCTCATTGGTATAAGCGATGCGGCGGTAATATTCCTCTTTGTACGTATTTTCCGCTGATTCTGTGTCGGGATTCCGTCGCTGCCAGAAATTCTCGATGAAATTTTCGCGCTCTTCGTTCGTCTCCAGGTGGAGGAAAGCGGAGCGTTCTTCCGAAGTGATGATGTAAGAGACAGGTCCGTTAAGCCATTGGCGATAGACGGGAAGAAGCTCATGTTCCAGGCTCTTCTGCTTTTTCTTCTTTGCCTTTTCCAGCTGCTTGGCTGAGTTATCCTGGTCCTGTTGTTGCGAATCCTGGGCGCGCACCGGCGAAACGATGAAAAAAAATCCGCATGCGATCGCGAGTACGAACACTCCTGGGCTTCGCTTCATAGCTGGATTCCCCCGAACAGTGGAATTCTATTCTCCCGGCGAACACCCGTCAAGCTAACTTGCGCCGCTACTGAGGCTTAGGATTCGGATTCGCAATGAGCACCCAGGGTTGCCCGCGTGTTTTCTCGAACCGTGACTTTCACGAGTGTCTCTTCCCTTTTTGGCGCGCCCGGCGCAAACAAAAGAGTCGGTCGTGGCGTCTAAGGATTAAGGAACTCTAAGAAACGGCGGATTTGGAGATGGGAAGAATGTCGTTTAGTATAGAACGTCCACAAGAGTGACGCCCCGCAGCCAAATGGCCGTCGAGCGACGCGCGACGAAACTTTTCGCCCCTCCTTGGCGTATTAACATGAGGATACGGGATTTTGCCTGGCGAGGAGCCGAGTTCGTAGGGAAAATGCGATGAAAACCTGGAAAAAAGTAACTTTAATTGTAGGCGCTGCTGTCGTATTGCTGGTCATTGTCGTGGTCAGCATCAAGCAAGCGAACAAGGGTGTCGTCACCGTGCAGACGGGCCAAGTGGCGAAGCAGAGCATTACTTCGCTTGTGACCGCCTCCGGTGAGATCCGTCCGCAGGACTATACGAACGTGTTGGGACAAGGGTTTGGAAAAATTACAGATATCGACGTCAAAGAAGGCGACGTAGTCAAAAAGGGCGACGTTCTGTTGCGTGTCGAAAGTATTCAGCCGGCGGCCGACGTGAAGGCGCAGCAAGCCAACCTGCAAGCCATGCAAGCCGGCGTACAATCGGCTGAAGCGAATGATACGTCGATGCAGGCCGATATCGCGCAGGCGCAGGCGAATCTTGACAAGGCCGAACAGGACTGGAAGCGCGGCCAGAGTCTTTACAAAGAGGGATTGATTCCGAAACAGGATTTCGACGCATTGAAGGCAACGCACGATGCAGATGTTGCTGCTCTTGCGGCGAGTAAGGCTCGCGCGCAACAGGCTCGCGCTCAGCTTGCCCAATCGTCGTTCCAGCAGCAGCAATCCGCCGCAACGTTAATTCATCAGCGTGACGTTTTGAACAAGACCACCTATGAAGCTCCCATCAGCGGTATTGTGACCTATGTTCCGGTGAAGGTGGGCGAAAACGTGGTTCCGGGCATTCAGAACGCCGAAGGCAGCTTCTTGCTGACCATCTCCGACATGGCGGTGGTGAATGCGGAAGTAATGGTCGATGAGACCGATATTCCCGCGGTGAAAGTCGGTCAGCCGGCCGACGTTACCATCGATGCCTATCCCGGCCAAATCTTTAAGGGGCATGTGGCGGATGTGGGGCAAGAGGCCATCCTGCGCACGTCAGGATTGGCGACCACCCAGCAGACTTCCGCGAACAGCCAGGAAGCGCGCGACTTCAAGGTGCACGTTAAACTGGACAAGCCGCCCAAGCAAACCCGGCCCGGCCTGTCATGCACCGCGAAGATCCAGACGGCGCATCGCGCTGAGGTGCTTACCATTCCGATTCAGGCATTGGCAATGCGCTCGCGTGAGGAGTTGAAAGCGGATCAAGACAAGAACAAAAATGAATCGGGAGTAACACTGGCGGCAGCGAAACCAGCCACGAATCCAGATGGAACGCCCGCCAACGACGATGTGCAAGGTGTATTCGTTGTGCGCGCCGGCAAGGCCGTATTTGTGCCGGTTGAAACGGGAATCACTGGAATCACGGACATCGAAGTGACCAACGGGCTCAAAGCTGGCGACGTGATCGTCACTGGAAGCTACAAGGCATTGCGCACGTTGCGCTCGGGCACGACGATTAAGGTAGACAATTCCACGCCGGTGGTCACGGATCAATCATCATAGTATGCAGCACGTAAGCCTGGAAAACAGACTGGTTTGAGATGGACATTCGAGGAGCCAAAATTCAATGGTGGTTGGGGAAGCTACATCTTCGCAGTCGTTCCGGCAGGACCTGATCGATACGGGCGTCGTGATCTGCACGGAAGACCTGTGGAAGACGTATGAGATGGGCTCCGAGCAAGTGCACGCGCTTCGCGGCGTGAATGTGGAGATTCGCAAAGGTGAATACGCCGCCATCATGGGGCCGTCGGGCTCGGGCAAATCAACGCTGATGAATTTGATCGGGTGCCTCGATTCACCGTCGAAAGGGAGTTACTGGCTCGCCGGCCGCCTGGTGAGCGATCTTGACGACGATGAGTTGGCATACATTCGTAACAAGGAAATCGGATTCGTGTTTCAGACGTTCAACCTGTTGCCTCGCGCGACGGCGCTTCATAACGTGGAGCTGCCCATGATTTATAACGGTACGCCATCTGAAGAACGACAGGAGCGAGCCCGCAAGGCTCTGGCGCAAGTGGAACTGACCGAGCGCATGATGCACAAACCGAATGAACTTTCCGGCGGCCAACGCCAGCGCGTCGCGATTGCGCGCGCCCTGGTGAACAATCCCTCGATCCTGCTAGCCGACGAACCAACTGGAAACCTCGATTCGCAGACTGGCGAGGAAATCATGGCGCTTTTTGCGCGGCTTCATCGCGAAGGCAACACCATCATCCTGGTGACGCACGAACCCGACATCGCGCAGCATGCGCACCGTGTCATACGTCTCCGCGACGGCAAAGTCGAAAGAGACGAGCGCATCAGGTAGCGACACCAACCTATACGTGCCTCCCCAGAAGCAACCCTTGTGCGAAATCGTGGCTCAGTTCTTTTTATGACCAGGAGAACAATCCAATTCTTGCCGGTGCAGCTTCATTCGCAAAGGACGATGAATTCGATGAGGAAAAGATCGCAGTTCAGCGCAGGTTTAGCGGCAATGCTTTTTGTTGCGGGTGCCGCCTCTGTGCAGGCGCAGTCCACGCAAAAGCAAACTCCTCCCGCGCAAGGCGATATCGAACAAGCAGTCGCTGAGGCGGCGCAGCCAGGACCGATTCACGCGCAATTGATGAAACGGGCGGGCAAGTACACAACCGCGATGCTGTTTTCAGCGCCCGGCGCTGAACCCCAGGAATCGACGGGAACTGCAACGCTGAAGCCTATTCTCGGTGGGCGTTTCCTCGAGGAGGAAAACTCCGGTGAGTCTCTAGGCGAGCCGTCGGCCGGGTTGCGTCTCTACGGTTACAACAATGGCTCGAAGCAATACGAAGCCATCTGGATATACACCGGCTCGACGGCGTGTCTGGTGCTCGACGGTGCCAGCGACGACAATGGCAAGACCGTCCGCTACACCGGCGCGTTCATCGGGCCCAACGGAGCCAAACAGACGATCCGCGTGATAGTCGAGCAGCAGGACGCAGACCATTTTGTGGTGCGCTTACTGGGAGAAGGACCGGGAGGCGCCACGTCGACGTTAGCGACGACTTATACGCGCGTGCCGGCGCGGCCCAAAAAATAATCAGGGCAGTCCCACCGTGGTAATTTTTACTAAATCATTTACCCGACGATAAGGCCCGGATGTAGCGGTAGAAAAAATCCACACCTTGATAAAACGAAGTTTCGAGAATGCGCTCATCGCGCCCGTGCGCGCGAACGTCGTCCATATCGATAAACACTCCGGAGACGCCATACGTCGGAATTCCTGCCGCGCGCAGCCGATAGCCGTCACTCGCCCCCGTATCCATTACCGGCACCACGGGAACCCCCGGCCAGACCGCGTTCACGGCCTGCTCGGTTGTTTGCAGCACATCTTCACGCAGCGGCGACGCGGGGCTATTGTGCGGTGGCGCCACGGGCGCGACTTGTATCTGCGGATCATCCAAGACCTTGACGAGCGTCTTTTCTGCTTGTTCCTGGGTGCCGCCCGGCAAGATGCGGCAATTCACGATCGCATGAGCATCTTGAGGCAGAGCATTGTTGGCGTGTCCCGCATCGAGGCGCGTGGCCACGCAGGTGGTGCGCAACAGCGCATTGTAATAGGGCGAGGCGGAAAGCAATCCGATCGCGGCGCGGTCGGGAGGGTTCTTCGCGGCGCCTTCCATTTCCTTTGAAAGCGGGCCGTGATCGATAATCGCCATGCGCTCAAAAAACGCGCGCGTTGTCTCGTTCAATTGTACGGGGAACTGATATTTCGACAGGCGCACGAGGCCGTTCGCCAAATGGTAGATGGCATTATCGGGCGCGGGCAACGAGCTGTGCCCTCCCTTGTTCCGCACCTGTAGCTGGAAATCCGCGTAGATTTTTTCGCTCGTCTGAATTGACGCGAGCAGCGGTTTGCCGTCCTTGAGTTGAAAATCGCCGCCATCCGTGTTGATGCAATACTCCGCATCGATCAGGTCGCGATGTTTTTCAAGCAGCCACGATACTCCGTTGAAATCGCCGCCTTCCTCGTCCGAAGTCAGCGCGAGAATCAGATCGCGATCGGGATTGTATCCTTCCCGCTTCAAACGAATAAAGTTCGTGACGAGAATCGCATCGCCGTCTTTCACATCGCTGGTGCCGCGTCCGTAGAAAAAGCCGTCCTTTTCGGTGAGCTTGAATGGATCAATGGACCAGTCGGCGCGATTCGCCTCCACCACGTCGAGATGCGCCAAAAACAGAATTGGCTTGCGCGCGCCACTGCCGTGAATCCGCGCAACGATATTGCCGTGCCGCGCGTCCTGGCTCAGAACAACTACGTCGCTTGCTGGAAATCCCGCCGCACGCAATCGCGCCGCCATTTCATCGGCTGCCGTAGCCGTGTTGCCAACCGATTCCGTGGTGTTCGTCTCGATGAGCTGCTTGTAAATATCGTGCGCGAGCCTGTTCACGTCGCTGTTTTGTTGCGCGCACATCAACGCCGCGGGCGAGAGCAAGAACGCAAACAGTACGACGATGGCGGGAACTCCTCGAACAAATGCCATTATCTTGCAAAATGTCATCATTTAATCTCCCAATGCCCGGCGATTCTGAGCTTAATTGCGAAGGGAGGCTAACAGAATTTGCCGCCGCTCGCCAATATTGCGGCTGGCGCTTGCTTTGGCGCGCCTTCAGGGCTATAGTCCCGCGCCAATCGGAGGTTTCCAGCCATGACAAAACGCGTTCTCCTCGGAACCTTGGTGGGCGGCATTGTTGTATTCATCGTAGGCGCGCTTTTGCACACGGTGTTGGGATTGGCGGAGGTGGGCGTCAAGAGTATTCCGCAGGAAGACGCAGTGCTCTCGGCGATGCGCTCCGCGATTCCAACGCCGGGATTTTACGTTTTTCCCGCGCCGAATATGACACCGGGGCGCAGCAAGGAACAAATGCAGTCGGACAACGCTGCCTATGCCGCAAAATATCAGCAAGGCCCATCGGGAATTCTGGTGTACACGCCCGGCGGCAGCGCGTTGAATTATGGCAAACTGCTTGGCGGCGAATTCGTCATCGATCTAGTCAGTGCATTTTTCCTCGCTTGCATTCTGGCGATGGGAGCCGGCGGAGCCAGCTCGTATTGGAAACGAGTGTTCGCCGTGACACTGGCCGGGCTTTTCGCGGGCGTCTTCCTCGGTTTCGAATATTGGAACTGGTACAACTTCCCGACGAATTACACGCTGGCGTATGTGACCGTGGTTGTCATTGATTGGTATTTCGCCGGTCTCGCCATGGCCGCCATCGTCAAGCAGCCAGCAACCACATAGTGCGATAAGCTATTGAAGCATTGAGACCACTTCCGACTCCCGCAAAATAAAAAGGGCTCCGATTGCTCGGAGCCCTTTTCGTTAGGAATAAATCCTGGCGGCGACCTACGTTCCCGCGTCGTTACCAACGCAGTATCATCGGCCCTGCGGAGCTTAACTACCGTGTTCGGGATGGGAACGGGTGTGACCCCCGCGGTTAGACCACCAGAAAATCAGAGGCTGGAAGCTGGAGGTCAGAGGCTTGCCTGCGACAGGCTGAAAGAACCAAAGACCAGAAGCGCAGCCGAAAATGTAAAGTTCGCGCCAGACCGCGGCGGCGAACTTTGAAACTGAAGGAAGCGGGCGAAATCCACAAACTCATCTTGAGTAGTGAAAGTGAAGAGGTCGCTTTCCAAACACGCCACATTTTATTGCGGACCCTTCGCCAAACTGCGACTCAGGGTGAACGATCCTGAACGGATCGTCACGGGTTGGGAAAGTTTTATGGTCAAGCCGAACGGCCGATTAGTACGGGTAAGCTACACGCATTGCTGCGCTTCCACCTCCCGCCTATCAAGGTCGTAGTCTACGACCGGCCTTCATACCCCGACGCATCGGGGTTGGGAAACCTTATCTTGAGGCGAGCTTCTCGCTTAGATGCTTTCAGCGATTATCTCTTCCGAACTTCGCTACCGAGCGATGCCACTGGCGTGACAGCTCGATCACAAGAGGTTCGTCCATCCCGGTCCTCTCGTACTAAGGACAGGTCCCCTCAAATCTCCTGCGCCCACAACAGATAGGGACCGAACTGTCTCGCGACGTTCTGAACCCAGCTCACGTACCGCTTTAATAGGCGAACAGCCTAACCATTGGAAGCTTCTACACCTCCAGGATGCGATGAGCCGACATCGAGGTGCCAAACCGGAGCGTCGCTGTGAACGCTTGGCTCCGATCAGCCTGTTATCCCCGGCGTACCTTTTATCCGTTGGGCGATGGCCCTTCCATGCAGAACCACCGGATCACTAGGTCCCACTTTCGTGTCTGCTCGACCTGTACGTCTCGCAGTCAGCCTGGCTTATGCCCTTGCACTCGACGGCTGATTTCCAAACAGCCTGAGCCAAGCATGGAGCGCCTCCGTTACAATTTAGGAGGCGACCGCCCCAGTCAAACTACCCGCCTAGCCGTGTCCCTG
>JBOGNJ010000267.1:0-7845 GCA_050746905.1 Candidatus Acidiferrales bacterium | reverse complement strand
CGCACGGTCATGTCGAAATAAAGCGGCGGGTTCTCCGGCAAATAACCAATGCGGCGGCGCACTTCCATCGAATCGTCAAAAACGTCGAAGCCGGCAATCTTCGCCGTGCCTCCCGTTGCGGGCAGATAGCCCGTCAGCACGCGCATTGTGGTCGTCTTGCCGGCGCCGTTTGGCCCCAAAAATCCCAGGATTTCGCCTTTTCTTACGGAAAAGGTTATGTGGTCGACTGCGGTTTTATCTCCGAAGGATTTCGTCAAGTCCTGAACTTCTATCAATCCGTTACCTCCCGACTACAAAATAAATCCGGCACTAACGCGCGCAGACGGCGCGCTCAGAGCAATCGGTAAACTTTCGAGCCGACCTTTATACTAAAGTTTTGGTCGCGAGGCCAAGCGTTCGTCGCAAAAAACTCTTGACCAGCATGGCAAACGTCAACACACGTATTACATCGCAGAGAATCCATTTCCCGTCATAAGGTTGCCTGAAACTTCCGCCTGTCGCCTGGCGGAAATGCTTTGCGCTTTTCCGGCATTGACTTGCGCGCGCGACAGGCATAACGTTCGCCGCCAATGATTCGTGGACGCAAGAGCGGATGCGAAAACAGATGACGAATCGCCTTTTGATGGCGTTCCTGGCCATTTGCGCAATCGTCGCGGCCCTGGAGCTAATCAGCCACACCGGAGTGCTGTATATCGCGCCTGTGGCGCTGCTTACGCTTCGCTGGCTTGCCGTTGCCCTGCTCGCCGTGTACGCAACGGCCCGCCGCTCGTTGACGCTCTGGATTCTCGTAGGCTTGCTTGCCGGCGCGGAGTTTGGTCACGATGCTCCGGCGACCGCAATGAAACTCCAAATCCTTGGCGCGATTTTTCTGCGTCTCATCAAAGTCATCATTGCGCCGCTGCTTTTTGGAACGCTCGTCGTCGGAATCGCCGGTCACGCGGAACTGAAAAAGATCGGACGCATGGCCATCAAGGCGCTTGTCTTTTTCGAAATTGTTTCGACCATCGCTCTCATCATCGGCCTGATTGCGATAAACGTCAGCAAGGCCGGCGTGGGCGTGCATCTTCCCGCTCAAGCCGCACAGCAATCTGCTCCGGGAACCACGCAAACCGCCAGTCAGCTCATCCTCAACGTCTTTCCTGAAAACATCGCCAAGTCGGTCGCCGAAGGTCAAATCTTGCAAGTTGTCGTCTTCAGCATTTTATTCGGCATCGGTCTCGCCCTCGTGAAGGAGACCAAGCGCCGCCCCATGGTCTCATTTGCCGAAAGCCTTGCCGAAACGATGTTCAAGTTCACGAATCTCGTGATGTATCTCGCTCCGCTGGGAGTATTCGGCGCCATCGCTTACACCACGGGACATCTCGGCTTGGGCGTCATGCTGCCTCTGCTCAAATTGCTGGCGACTTTGTACGTTGCGCTCGCCGTGTTCGTCTTTTTTGTGCTGCTGCCCATCGCGCTGATGGCTCGCATCCCGCTGCGCGAGTTTCTGCGCGCGATCGCTGAACCCTCAACGATTGCCTTCGGTACCAGTAGCTCGGAAGCTGCACTGCCGAGCGCGATGGAGAACATGGAGGCAATCGGCGTGCCGCGGGGAATCGTCGCCTTCGTGATGCCCACCGGTTATAGCTTCAACCTCACCGGCTCAAGCCTATACCTGTCACTGGCCCTGATTTTCATGGCGCAAGCGTCGGGAATCCGTCTCACGGTAAGCCAAGAGACCGTGATGATGCTGACGCTGCTTCTGAGCAGCAAAGGGCTGGCGGGCGTCCCGAGAGCCGCGTTCGTTATCATTCTCGGCGCGGCCGCCTCTTTTCATCTCCCCATGGAGTCAATTTATTTGCTCTTAGCTGTTGATCCGCTAATGGATATGGTGCGCACGACAGTCAACGTAGTCGGGAACTGCCTCGCCACGGTGGTCGTCGCGCGGTGGGAAGGCGACCTGCCGCCGTCGAACGCACTGCAGGCGTCGAAATGAACGCCTATTCCACGCGCAACTCCGGCCGCGCCCCAAAGAATCCGAAATAGAGGACCAAACTCACCCCAATGACGGCTGCATAAGCATAAAAAGGCAGCGCGATGTCCGAGACGTCGAACATGTATCCGGTAAACGCAACGGCCCCGCTTGCGGACGTAAGCCGCGCCACTTGACTCACCGCCAGCGCGCGCCCCATTTCGTTTTCACGGACCATTGCCGTCAGCGCCGTCTGCTGCGCGGGAACGGCAATCACCCTTAACGCCGGTGTGATCAAGTAAATCGCCAGTGCCAGCGCAAGAATCCGAGTGAGCGGCAGCAATAACAGCAACAACGCTCCCAGACCGCGCGTAACCGCCAGGCCCTTCACGAATCCGAACTGCCTCTCGATTCGCGGCGCAATCAAAATTGCTCCCGCGGCCACTAATTCGCTCCCAAATCCGTATACAGACATTCGCTCCTTCGATACGTGGTACACGATGACGAAAAATGGAATCAGGAACGGCATGATCAGTCCCTGCGAAATTCCATTCACTGCGCCGGTCAACGAAAACTTCCCGATCACCTTTCCGCTCTTCAGCCTCTTCCATTCGCCGCGCTGATCCCGCAACTTCATCGGCAGCAAAAACAGGACTCCCGCCGCGCTGACCAACGCGGCGGCGAGAAACGCATTTCGCGCACTGAACAACGCCGCAACCAGCATTCCCGCGGCTCCCACCAGCCCGCTCAGAAACGTGAAAAGTGAAAAATAAAACGTACGATTCCCTACCCTCGTCAAATCGGCGATTACCGCGGTCTGGATCGGCTGAGCCGCTCCGCCCACGCTTCCAGCCGCGCGCGACCCCGTCGCGGAAAAGCCGCCGAGCATCACAGCCAGGAACAGGATCGGAAGTCTGCCGGAAGCGAACGCCAGAAACGCACCCGCTGGCAACAAAACTCCGGCAAGTACCAGGGTCCTTTTGCGTCCCCAGAGATCCGTCAAGAACCCAAATAGCAGTGCAAATCCAGCCGTCGCCAGCGTCGCGGCGGTATAAAGCAAGCCCAGGTCGAACGCGCTGTAGTGAAGAGTCTGCAAGACGTAATACGGAAAGACGAGAACGATGATTCCAGCCGATAAGCTTCTCGTCACGCGAAACAGCATCAGCAGGAGCAATTGTCCGGAATCACGGCTCACGCCTCCAGTCTACCGGAAGCCGCGCTCATGTCGAACAGGGAGTCTTCTCAGGCCAGGGGCAACGAGCGCCCGCGAAAGCGCATCCAGTTGTCCTGGAATCGTGCTCTACTAGGGCCATTCACTGTGCACGTTAAACTCGCGTCACAAGATGCGCGTTGACACTATGGAGCCATTTTGTTATTCAACCTGTTTGCTTTGTGCTCGGGCACCTCTTGAGCCTGCCGCACACCGGGATTGATCTCACCTGGTCAATCTGGCCTCCCGCGAACAAGTATGCTGCTGAATCAACGGAGGATTGCTGTCTTGATCTCGGATAAGATAGAAAACCATTGAAGCAAGCAAGGACGGAATGAAGACGCACCGCGTATTCCTGACGAGAATGTTTTTTGCATTGCTGACGGCCGCGTTTCTCTCCGGCTGCGGCGGCAGCGGCAACAGCTCGCTGATCATCGTCATCAGTCCGAATGCAAACCAATTCGTCGACCAAAATCAATCCGTGGCTTTCACTGCGTTCGTGGCGAACGACACGTCGGATGCGGGCGTCACCTGGAGTCTCTCAGGCACTCATTGCGCCGGCGCGGCCTGCGGCACATTGACAAACACTACGACCAGTTCCGTCACCTACGTCGCGCCGAAATCGGTGGGCGCGCTGCTCAACGTGACTCTCACCGCTACCGCCAAAGCAAACACCAAGACCACTGCCACCTTGAACATTTCGGTTAGCCCGGCCCCAACCATCTCTACAACTAGCCTGCCTGGCGCCATCAATGGCCAAAACTACAGCCAGCAGATTGTCGCGAACGGCGGCGTCGCGCCCCTCTTCTTTACTGTCACTTCGGGGAATTTGCCCAATGGGTTCCATCTGGACACCAACGGTTTAGTTTCGGGTCGATCAACCTCCAACGGAGGCACGTTCAATTTCACTGTGGTCGCCACGGATCAAGGCAGTCCGCCGCTCACGGCAATGCAGTCGTATACAATTATAATCGCGCCTGCGCCCCCGCTCTCGATCCTTACCACTTCGCTCTCGAATGCCGCCCAAGGAAGCACGTACAATTTCCCATTGGCGGCTTCCGGAGGCGTGCCACCGCTTACCTGGACGGTTACCGTTGGCTCTTTGCCTCCCGGGCTGTCGCTGAATGCAATCACCGGGCAAATTTCCGGAATTCCCACGACTCAGGGCACGTTTGCCTTCACGGTTAAAGCTACCGACTCGGCTTTCTTGCCGCCGAATCAACAGCCACAAACTGCCACGCAGGCCTTGAGCCTCACGGTTGGTGCGCCCGGCACTCTGACGATCGCCACCACCTCGCTCCCGCTCGCCAATACCGCAACTCTTTATAGCCAACAGCTCCGCGTAACGGGCGGCGTGGGGCCCTTCACGTGGGTGCTGACGGGTGGAATTCTACCTTCGGGGCTAAACCTCAGCACCTCCGGCGTAGTCTCCGGAGTGCCGACGGCCGTTTCGACCAACAGCTTCACCGTGCAGGTCACCGATTCGGAACCTACGCCACAAACCGCTTCGGCCACCTTGACCATTTCCATCGTCAGTTCGTCGAACAACAACGCCCTGCTCAACGGTAACTATGTATTCGTCTTCAGCGGATCTAATTCTTCGGGTCCGGTCGTCCTCGGCGGGACATTGCTCGCGAACGGAACGGGCAATATTTTCGGCTCCGAGGACAGCAACAACAACAATCCTACTGGCTCAACTCAGAACAACGGACCCGGTCCCGTTCAGAACACCACTGTCGCGGGTACCTATTCTATCGGCTCGGACGGTCGCGGCAGTTTTACGCTTAACTCGGCGTCCATTGTTTCTACGTATCAGTTCGCGCTTGATACCAACGGAAACGGCCAATTCATCGAGGCGGACAACACAGGAACCCATGGCACGGGCATATTGCGAAAGCAGACCGTTTCGAATTTCACGACGCAAAGCTTTAGTGGAAACTATGCCTTCCAGTTGGCGGGAACCGATTCTTCCGGCAAGCGTGATGCCCTCGCCGGTGTTTTTAATGCCGATGGCATCAGCCTCTTCAAGAACGGCAATGCCGATACCAATTTCGCGGGCACTCTGGGAACAAATCTCAATGGCGTCACTGGCACGTTCCTTCTGGCCCAAAATGGCCGGGGTGCCGCCAGTCTGGCGTTGCCGGTTCCCGTCACTCTGAATTTTGTGTTTTACATGGTTACGCCTTCCCATGCGCTGTTTCTCGGCATGGATCCAATTAGCCAAACGAATCCCATGACCGTTGGCGAGGCCCTGCTGCAATCTCAGCCCACATTCGATAAGACTTCTCTCAACGGTCCGAGCATCGCCACGGCCTCGGGACTCGCAGCCTCGGGAAATGCTGTCGCGCTGGCTGGTTTGCTAACGGCGGATGGAAATACGGGCATCAGTTCCACAATTGACACCAACGCCGGCGGCACCATCACCTCCAATGCAAGCGCCAGCGGTTCTTATTCGGTAGCTGCTAACGGGCGTGCCAGCACCAGCGGTCTCAGCAACCAACTCGCGGTCTTGTACCTGGTCGGACCGAATCAAGCATTTGTCATTGGCCAGGATTCAGCCGCCTCCGCGGGCATCATCGAACCGCAGGTGGGAGCTCCTTTCAATGCCGCTTCTTTCGCGAGCTATTTCACTTTCGGACCGCCGCCAACCGGCGCTTTGTTAACATCCGACAAGGCGTCGAATAATTTTGCGGGTTCGATTTTGTCCGACGGCGCCGGGAATATTTCAGGCAAATTGGACGAGGCCGGCGCTTCCGGAATCCCCAGCTCAAATTTGGCTCTCAAGGCCACATACACCGTCGGCGCAAATGGACGCGGCACCATATCCGTAAGTTCTCCTCCCCTGCTTCCGGTGCAGTTCGTTTTCTACATGGTGTCGCCGACGCAGGTTCGGGCGATTTCTTCGGCCGCGGCAGACACTCACCCTCAAGTTTTCTTCTTCAACCACTAAATTGCTGCCCGTTCGATTTTATGGACATGTTCCCGTCGTGCCGCGCTTCGGAGGAAAACTCATGCGATCTTGCATTCATGCTCGAATCCTAAAACCTCGCAATATCCTCTCCCGCAAATGGACGTCCGCGCTTCTCATCTTTCTCGGGACATTCGCGCCCTGCGCCATCGCTCAGACTTTACGTTCCGCTCCAGCCTCGCACGTGGTTGACCTCACTCCCGATTCCGGATTTTTCGACGAGCCCTCAATCGCCGTGAATCCAAATAATCCACAACAGATTGTGGCGGCGTATCAGGTGCGCGCGAGCGCGGCCTTCTCCGCAGACGCGGGAAGGCACTGGGCATTGTCGCCCGGAGCTGCGCCGAAAAATTACGTGGTTTCGGGAGACGTCTCGGTCACTTTCGATGACAAGGGGCACGCGTTTCTCTGCTACATCGCCTTTGACAAGCTCGGCACGGAAAATTATTGGGCCCACGACGCGACCCGCAACGGCATCTTCGTTCGGCGCTCGGACGATGGCGGCAAAACATGGAATACGGAAACCTCCACCGTCATCTCGCATCCCACAACGCCCGGCATTCCCTTTGAGGACAAGCCCTACATCGTCGCGGACACCAATTCAAAAAGCCCGTATGCGGGGAATCTCTATGTCGGGTGGACGCAATTCACTCTCTCCAAGTCGGTGATTTTATTTTCACGCTCCACGGATGATGGCGCCACCTGGTCGGCCCCCATCGAGATCAGTTCGCACGAAGGTCTCCCGCGCGACGACAATGGCGCGGTCGAAGGATTCAGCGGCGCCGTCGCACCCGACGGAAGTCTTTACGCCGTCTGGGCCGACGGTGACAACATTGTGTTCGCCTCCTCGAAAGACGGCGGCAAGACATTCGCTCCTTCAAAAGAAGTCCTCAGCGTCGCGCCTCTTTATTTCAAGGTTTCCAGCGTAGACCGCGCCAATGGCTTTCCTCAGCTTGCCCTCGCTCCAAAGACGAAACGCCTTTTCGTCTCCTGGAGCGATTATCGCAACGGCGACGTGGATATTTTCACTTCCACGTCTGACGACAAGGGAATATCCTGGGCTCCTGCCGTGCGCGTGAATTCGGATCCGATTCACAACGGCTCTGACCAGTTCTTTCAGTGGCTCACGGTCGACCCGGTGACGTCCGCGGCCTGCCTCGTTTTTTACGACCGCCGCGACGATCCCAGAAACAGAAATACGACTGTCGTTCTTGCCCGGTCGACTGACGGTGGCCGTGATTTCCAAAACTACGCGTGGACGCGCAAGCCCTTCGTATCGCACGACGATTTTATTGGCGATTACACAGGCATCGCGGCATTCAACGGCCGTGTCTATGGGATTTGGGCGGAAGAACGCCACCCGGCGTCGAAGGCAATCGCAAGGGTCCGCAACCGCGAGCCGCAAACTTCACCGGAAGGAATCGGCAGCCATCAAACGATTGTGCGCGTGGGCGTCGCCGATTTTGGCAAGTCGAACTGACGCGCCCTAAGCAACGTCCGGCGCATCGGCAAAACTGCGGCTCAATTCGCGGTAGATCAACCACGCGGTCACGACTGCCAGCAGAATCAGCAACGTTCCAGATCCCCAGTGCCGCAAAAGCAGTTTCCCGACGCCGAATAATGCCCCATACGTCATCGCGCAACCGAGAATCCAGCACCATAAATTACGCGCCAGCCCGTGTGTCTGCGGAATTTCCGGAGCGCGCGCGGCTATGG
>JBOGNJ010000266.1:0-3946 GCA_050746905.1 Candidatus Acidiferrales bacterium | reverse complement strand
TGCGCAAAGGTCGAGTCCTGGCCCAACAGGAAATTCGCCCACGATTGGTCAAAGGTCGGTGTTCCGGTAGGTGTCTCTGAGACGCCGCCGGCGACGAAGGGCGCAAACGAGAACGATCCCGTGTTAGGTCCGCCGTTATTTTCTGTCTTCTGATAGTGATGGTACGACAGTCCAAATCTCCACGTGTGCAGGCCATGAATCCAAGTAATGTTGTCATAGACATTGTGATCGCGATTGAAGTCGCGGTAAGGCCCGAATCCCGCGATTCCCGAACCTCCTGAAAGCGACACGGAGGGCACGCGCGCCAGTGTGGACGTAAACGGCAGGTTCACCTGGATGTCTGGTGAGTTGGGCGAGCCAATCGTGCCTATCGGATCGCTGATGATCGCGCCGTAGGAATACGAGTAAGCAGCCTCGTTCAGCACGTTTGGCGTAATAGTGTATGTGGCGTGGCCCAAATACGTGCGACCCGGTGAATTTGTGCTTGTCGTGGCGACTCCCGGCAACGCGTCACCCGTGAAAAGCCCGCCCGGCTCCTGTGTCGGAATCGAGTCGTTGATGTACCGGAAAAACACGCTGAATTTTGGACTGAATACCTGATCGATGCGCAGAATCTCCTGCCGCCCATTGAAAATATTCCGCAGCGAATTGAAGATCGAATGTGTCGCCGGGTCGCTGGACGTGGGAACCTTCGACCAGATATCCTTGATGTACGCCGCAGCCGTGGGATCAATGGTGGTAATCTGCGTGGAAGTTGCCTGGCAGCCAAGCGTCGGGTCGAACTGCACGCATACCGGATTCGCAAATGTTCCTTGCAATTCCGCCGCCGTCGGCACCGTGGCGGTCACGCCGCCATACGTAATCACCCGTCGGAATTCCTGCGAAAAGAAGAAGAATGTCTTGTTCTTCGCTGTATTGTAATGATCAGGAATGAAAACCGGCCCACCGATCGTGTATCCGAAGTCGTTGTACCGCAGCGGCGGCCGCACGGTTCCAGCGCGATTGAAGAAGAAATTATTCGCCGCCAGTTTGTCGTTGCGGAAGAATTCGTAAGCATCTCCATGGAACGCATTCGTTCCCGATTTCGTCACCACGTTGATTTCGCCCGCGCCCGATCGGCCGTTTTCCGCGCTGTATTGCCCGCGCAGCACTTTGAATTCGGAGATCGCGTCCACGCTCGGGTAATCGAGCAACGTCAGATTCGACCCGCGGTCCACGTTGTCCGCGCCATCGAGCGTCCAGTTGTTCGCGCTGTTCCGCTGCCCGTTGATCGAGAAACTGACCACGTTGGTCTGTCCGGAAGGATTCGCCAGACCGATATACATCTGGTCTCCGGCGCCGTACGTCACGCCAGGCATCAAATTGACGAGCTGTTCGTAGTTCCGCGTGTTCAACGCCAGCTCGCGAATCTGCGTTCCGGAAATCAAGCCCGAGGCCGTGGCCGTCTGCAGGTCCACCTGCACCGGCGCGGCTTCCACCGTCACGGTCTGCGAAGTCGACCCAACCTCCAGCGTCAGATTCACCGTCAGCTTGTCGTTGACGTGCAGCTCAATGCCGGTGACGCTCGACTTCTTGAATTGGTCGGCTTCCGCCGATACCGAAAAGTGGCCCAGAGGTAGCAGCGGCGCTACATAGGCTCCATTCTCGTCTGTCTTTACCGTTCGGACGATTTGGTTCCGGTCCGTGTCGGTAATCGTAACCGTGGCATTCGGCACCACCGCCCCGCTCGAATCTTTCACTGTGCCGGAAATGTTTCCCGTCACTTGTTGCGCGATTGCGGCGCCCCCAAACCCCAACAGCATCCCCACCACCACCCACATCATTAATTTTCTGCCCATTAGTTTCTCCCCTCCGAAGCCGTTTTTCTCGATCGTGTTAATCGGTTGACAATCTTGTAGCGGTCCGCGCGATAGATTGACTTCACAAATTCCACCGGCTTTCCGCTGTGAACGTACGACGTGCGTGTAAACAAAAATATGGGACTCCCCTTTGGAATCCGAAGCAGCCGCGCTTCCTCTGTCTTTGCCAAGCCCGCTTCCGCCACCTCATCGGTAATCGCAATCTCGATTCCGTAGCGGCTGGCCAGCGCACGGTAGAGGGAAGTCCGCGGATCGAAGCTGTCGATTAGTTTCGGGCACAAACCCTCGGGAATGTGGCTGCATTCAATGCCCAGCGGCAGCGAATTAGCCATGCGTATGCGCCGCAGGCGAATCACTTTGTCCGCGAGCGAAATATGAAGCGCTTCGGCGACCTCGGCGCTCGCCGGGCAAATCTCGAAGGCGAGAACTCGCGACCGCGGCCGCGCCCCGCGCTTCTGCATTTCTTCGCTGAAAGACAGTACTTGCCGGAAATCTTTCTCCAGCTTGATCGCCGAGACAAACGTCCCTTTTCCGCGCTGACTGTATGCGACACCCAGTTCGCAGAGCGATTTCAACGCCTGCCGCGCCGTCATCCGGCTCACGCCCAGGCGCGCGGAGATTTCCTGCTCCGACGGAACCGGCTGCCCCGACTTCAGCGCGCCGGAACGAACTTGTCCCAGCAGATGCTGCTGAATCTGGTAGTAGAGCGGCACCACACTTTGTCTATCGAGGGCTTCTAAGATCACAACACCCCTACTTGTCTATACAACTAGCCTATCTATCTAGTCGCCTAGCGGCAACCTGTCAAGATAATTTTTTCGTGTAAGCCGGTTTCGCGGAAGTTGTCGGTTGATTCAAAGAGGGATGGTTTAACTACACGCGCTCGATCCGCGCGCCCAGCTCGCACAGTTTGTTTTCAATGCGCTCGTAGCCGCGGTCGATATGATAGACGCGGTCCACGTACGTCGTGTTGTTGGCCACTAAGCCAGCAAGCACCAGGGATGCGCTCGCCCGCAAGTCCGACGCAATAATCGTCGCGCCGCTCAGCGGAGTTGGTCCGTGCACAATCGCTTTTCGTCCGTCGACTTCGATGTCGGCGCCCATCCGCACCATTTCGCTCGCGTGCATGAACCGGTTTTCGAAGATTGTTTCGGTAATCACCGAAGTTCCCTCTGCCTGCGTCGCTAACGTCATGTATTGCGCCTGCATGTCCGTCGCGAAGCCCGGATATTCCTCCGTGGTGATGTCGGCCGCGCGCAATTTGCCCGATCCGCGAACGCGAAGCTCGCCTTCGCCCTCCGCGCGAATTTCAACGCCGCAGGCAACCAGTTTCTCGATCACCGCAGTCAGATGTTTCGGCTCGCAGTGCGTAAGCAAGATTTCTCCGCCCGTGATCGCTCCGGCCACCAGGAATGTTCCCCCTTCAATCCGGTCCGGAATCACGCGATGCGTCGTCCCGTGCAGTTTCTCCACGCCGCGAACGCGAATTGTGTCGCTCCCGGCGCCCTCGATCTTTGCGCCCATCTTAATCAGCAACTCGGCCAGGTCCGTCACTTCCGGCTCGCGCGCTGCGTTCGTCAGCACGCTTTCACCTTCCGCCAGCACTGCGGCCATCAAAATATTCTCCGTTCCTGTAACCGTGATTTTCTCGAAGTGAATCTCCGCGCCGCGCAGCCGCTCCGCACGCGCCTCCACGTAGCCATGTTCGATCGTGATCTTTGCGCCCATTTTTTCAAGCGCGTGAATGTGCAAATCAATGGGCCGCGCTCCAATCGCACAACCGCCGGGCAGAGACACTCGCGCGTACCCAAATCGCGCCACCAGCGGACCCAACGTCAGCACCGACGCCCGCATCGTTTTCACCAGTTCATAGGGCGCTTCTGTGTGCGAGATTTGTTCCGTCTGAATCGTCATCGCCGACGGTGGCAAGTCTTGCGCCACGACGTGCGCTTTCATGTGCGCCAGCAGCTTCGCCATCGTGATGATGTCCCGCACGCGGGGAATATTGTCGAGTTCCACTTTCTCGGACGTCAGCAGCGCCGCCGCCATGATCGGAAGCGCCGCGTTTTTTGCGCCGCTGATCCGCA
>JBOGNJ010000265.1:0-44107 GCA_050746905.1 Candidatus Acidiferrales bacterium | reverse complement strand
GAGTATGAATCCATAATCATGCGCGAATCGTAGGTTGTGACTCCTTATCGCCGCATCCCGCGCTTGCTGTATAACCAGATATTTCGGAGAGACCTCTACAACGTCGGGCTGGTATATGCCTCGATTCACCGTTTCCTGGAGCCCGATTGGCGCCCCGAGATCCATTGGCTGCCGCAGAGGTCGCGGGCGGGAACTTTCATTGCCGACCCGTTCGGCATCCAGTTCGAGGGGAAACAGTATCTCTTGTGTGAATATTTCGATTATCGTGAGCCGATGGGACGAATCGTGGGCGGTGAGATTAAAGACTCGGTTCTCGTCGGCGATCTCGAGGACGTCATCGCCGGACCGTGCCACATGTCGTACCCCTTCGCGTTTGCTCATGAGGGACAACTGTTCTGCATCCCGGAAACGAGTCGCGCGAAGGAGGTGGCGCTCTACAAGATGGAAGCATTCCCATCGAAGTGGAGAAAAGAGTCCGTTCTTCTCCGGTTGGACGCTGTCGATCCTTCAATCATCCGTTATGACGGACGCTGGTGGCTGTTCTATGGTGTGCGGAGCACCAATGGCGCCGAACTCTTTGTTTCGCATGCGGATTCGCCGTACGGCCCCTGGCTCTCTCATGCCAAGCAGCCCCTCAAGAGGGATCCATCGACTTCCAGGCCGGGAGGAACGCCTTTCGTCCATATGGGAAGGCTCTACCGTCCGGCGCAGGACTGCTCACAGGTTTACGGCCGGCGAATCGTGATCAATGAAATTCTTGCGCTCACTCCCGTTGACTTCGAAGAGAGAGTTGTTGCAGTTGTCGAACCTTGCAAGAACGGCCCCTATCCCGATGGACTGCACACGCTGAGCGCATTCGGAGACCTGACTTTAGTAGACGGCAAGCGACAGCAGTTCATCTGGCCGGCAGCGGTCAGATCGGCAGGAAACCTGTGGAGAAGAGCGTCCAATTCGGAAAGAGCCGCACATCTCTGATCTGCCGGCTACTCGCAAAGTTCGGGAGCACGCGCGATGAAGGATGGCGTCATTCTGGTTGGAGGGTTTCCAAAACCAGTGGGGGGAGTGACGACGTTTATCCGCCGGCTCGCTGCTTCGGACAAAAGAGTAGAGGAAGTGGTTGATATGTTCTCCGGCAAGGAGAAAGAAATACCCGGCAGCTATTCAGGCAAATATCACGCATTGCATAACAAGTGGCGCGGATTCGTGTACCTGTTCTTCAAGATGATGGTCTGGCGCAATAAGTACGTGCACTTCAACTTCTCGAACCTTCGGTCATTGCTGTTCTTTGTCTTTCTGCCGAAGCGCAGCACCAAATGGATTCTGATGCTGCACCATGGAGTGCTGGAGAGCCATCTACCTAATTTTTTGGTAAGGCATTTGCTCCGGAGATTCGACCACATCGTTTGCATGAATGAAGTGCAACACGAGTATTATCGTCGGCACGGCCTGAACGGCAGCAAGGTCGTAACGGCCAGTTCCTACATCCAGCCCCTGAAATCCAAACCCGACAAGGCGTTCCAGCAGGACGTTGATTCTTATTTTTCAGACAAGCCGACCTTCGTCGCTTCAGGGTACCCGACAAAGATATACAACCTCGATTGGTGCATCCGCTTTGTCCGTGGCCGAGAGGAATACCAACTGGCGCTGTTCCTCTACGGCGACGGGTCAGAAAGGACCAAGATTCAGAAGCAGCAGGGTGAATTCAAGAACATCAGAGTCTATTCGGACCAGAAGGAAGAGAACTTCAACTATGCGCTTTCGAAGGCCAAGTGCTATCTCAGACCCAATATGAGAGATAGTTTTGGGATCGCGGTGGCCGATGCTGTCAATTACGGTGTCCCCGTCCTGGCCTCGGACATCTGCCCACGCCAACAAGGCGCTGAGACCTTCAGGGCTACGACGTACCAGTCGTTCGAGAGGGCCCTCGTCGATTCACTCAACCACAAGGCCAGAAATACTGATTCCGCATCAGCCCCTATCGTTGAATTCTCCTATGATTTGATCGCGTGAGTATGCTGTCCTTTCGCAGGAAGGCAGGGATGTTGGCGATAGTGCACAAGTACTATTCCGATGAGATCGATCCGAGAGACGCATTCAGATTGTCCGTCTATTATCAGGCGCGCGTTGACGAAAAGCCGTTTGGCTTCGTCTACCGGCCTTTCTATACCATTCTGAATGCGTTAGACATTCCGGAGCAGGAGATATTGAAGGGGTTTACGAGCACGGTGAGGAATGAAGTGCGCAGAAGTGAAAGAGAGAACGTGCAGTGTGGGTTGATGGATAATCTGGACGAGTTTCGGCGATTTCACAATGATTTTGCAGCGGCCAAGGGAACTTACTTGGCCGATGAGGGTTTGATCGAGGGATACAAAGACAAGTTAGTGGTCACGTACGCCGCGCTAGAGAAGAAGATTCTGGCGGCGCATGCATATCTGTGTGATCGCGAGGCCGCAACAGTGCGGCTGCTTCTTTCGTCGAACGTCAGGCTGACAGAACGGATCGACGCAAATTTCATCGGCAGAGCCAACAAATTCCTTCACTTCAAGGACATGCTCCACTTCAAGGAGAGCGAATATCTGGTCTATGATTTTGGAGGCTTCGCGTACAATACGAGCGAGAAACAGCGACAGGGCATCAATGCGTTCAAACAGTCATTCGGCGGGAAGTTGGTTGAGAATTCTGATTATCAGTCCTGGCTGTATTGGCTATCCTCAAGGGTCTTCTACCGCGTTGCGGGTATGAAGAGGAGATTCTTTCAAGACGAGCGCTATCTGATCCTGCACAAATAGTAGAGCCACGAATCCTCAACGTCCCGTAATTGGATCTGATTTCCTATTTCAGCGCCGGTGACCAGTGAGAATACCTTCACTTCGGTGAATTCGTCGGTCAATTGTGCCAATTGCTCCTCCGGCCTGACGTAGTAAGTACGCAACTGGCGATCGTGCGCGCCGTCGTTGATCACCATGTGCGGCGAATGCTTGACTGTCGCAGCGCGGACGCGCCAGTTGAGCAAGCGCGACCTCAGTCGCTTGGCCGTCCGCACCGCGAGTCTGGGATTCAGGCTGACCATTCGCGACAATTCGAACAGCTGGACAAAGGAATTGAGATTGTGAGTCGAAAAACAGAACCAGCCTCCGGGCTTCCCGACACGCCGCACCTCCTTCAGGATCTTCAAGCGGTCGGCGTGAGCCACGTAGTCGATCCCGTTGAAGCTGAACAGGATGAAGTCGAAAGAACCGCTCGCGAACATCTCCATCGATCTGGCATCGCATACCGCGAACGAGATGTGATCTGGATAGGTCGAGAACCGTTGCCGGCATTCGCGGATCATGCTCTCAGAATAGTCTGTTCCGACGTATTCGCGGGCCCATTTGGCAAAATGCAGAGTCGTGCGTCCACCTCCGACCCCCAAGTCCAGCATTCGTGCCTTCGGCAAATTGGGAAGCATCAGGCGAAGAATAGTCTCTTCCGGCGGTTGGAGATCGGATTGGCGGGCATAGCCTGCGGCGACCTCTGCAAGACCATAAACGTCCTCATTGCGAATCATCAGCCAGTCCCATGCGGCGAAATTGTCGCGGGCCGCCGCCGATTTGAAATGCAGCACCGGGTTCTGAGCCTCGCCCCCGCCGGCCACTCCGGAGGAAGCGTAACACGTCCGACGCATCAGCGTCCCGCCTTGGCCCGCCGAGCCGCTACGTTTGACACGCCGGCGCTCCGCGTTGATACACGGACGGACGCGAAGGGAAGTCCCTATTTGTGCTTGCAGAGGGCGCACGGGCTCCAGTCTCCTTTTGAGGTTCAATGCAACAAATACTTTTAAACATAGGTACCGGTGGTACGGAGCTGATCGACGCACCAACTCCCTCGCTACAGAAGGGTCATGTGCTGATCCGGACACAGCGCACGCTTATCTCCGCGGGCACCGAGCGGATGCTCGTCGACTTCGGCCGTTCTTCGATGTTCGCTAAGGCGCGGCAGCAGCCCGAAAAAGTGAAGATGCTCGTCGACAAGGTGCGCACGGACGGTTTAATGACTGCGATAGACGCGGTGCGCAGCAAGCTTGATCAACCGCTGCCGCTTGGTTACTGCAATGTGGGTACGGTGATAGACGTGGGAGCAGGCGTCGCAGAGTTCAAGCCGGGCGATCGGGTAATTTCAAATGGCAACCATGCGGAAATTGTTAGCGTGCCCAAGAACTTGTGCGCGCGCGTCCCTGACAGCGTCGAGGACGAATCCGCCGTCTTGACAGTTTTGGGTGCGATAGGGTTGCAGGGCATCCGCCTGGTTAATCCGACCTTGGGCGAAACGGTGGTGGTAACGGGTCTGGGGTTGATCGGGCTGATGGTGGTCCAGATCTTGCGAGCAAATGGGTGCCGAGTACTTGGTGTTGATGTGAACCCGGCGCGCGTGGCCTTGGCCAGACAGTTCGGAGCCGAGGCTGTGGATCTTTCTCAAGGTGAAGATCCGTTTGCTGCCGCAGAGAGCTTCTCGCGCGGCCGAGGCGCCGATGCGGTTATCCTCACCGCTTCTACAACCAGCAACGAGCCAGTTTCACAGGCTGCCAAAATGTGCCGGAGGCGAGGTCGGATTGTATTGGTGGGAGTTACCGGACTCCAACTCGCGCGACAGGATTTTTACGAGAAGGAAATTACGTTCCAAGTTTCCTATTCCTATGGTCCAGGCCGGTACGACACGAGCTACGAGCAGCAGGGTCAAGACTACCCGGTAGGGTTTGTGCGGTGGACCGAGCAGCGCAACTTTGAGGCCGTTCTCGACCTGATGGCATCGAAAGCTCTGAATGTAGCGCCGTTGATTTCACATCGATTTCCCATCGAACAGGCAGAGGAGGCTTATGCCCAACTGACCAGCGGCAAGCCCACTCTGGGCATCGTTCTGCAGTACCCCGAGTCCGTCTCGACCAAGGAAACCGACTCTCGCACAGTAGTACTCAACAGCAAAAAGTCTTTCGACGCGCCCTCCAAGCCTGTTGTCGGTTGTATTGGCGCGGGCAACTACGGCGGCCGGGTACTGATTCCTGAGTTGGTGAAAGCCGGCGCGCAGCTACATACCATCGTGACGGCCAGTGGCCTGAATGCCGTTCACTACGGTAAGAAGTTTGCCTTCGCAAGAGCCTCCACAAATGCCGCCGATCTTTTCGCGCAGAAGGAAATCAATACACTGGTGATCGCCACGCGACACGACAGCCACGCGCAGCTCGTTTCAGAAGCCCTGCGAAGCGGCCGGCATGTGTATGTGGAAAAGCCGCTAGCCCTCAGCCGGGAGCAGCTCGCCGGGGTTGAGACCGCCTATGCCGAGTCTGCGGCTCAAGGTGCGGCTCCGATCATTCTTGTCGGATTCAATCGTAGATTCTCTCCTCATGTACAGCGCATGCGGGAGATTCTGAGGAGTACCAAAGGCCCCAAGTCATTGAACCTGCTGATGAATGCGGGTGCGATTGCCTCGAGTCATTGGACCCAGGACCCGGAAGTTGGTGGCGGACGCATTCTTGGCGAGGCGTGTCATTTCATTGACCTGGCACGTTGCTTAGTGGGTGCGCGAATTATTCGCGCTAGCGCAGATGCAATGCGGAGCGACAATGGCGCTACACTTAGTCTGGATACTGCGCAGATTTCACTGGAATTTGAGGAAGGTTCGATTGCCTCCATTCAATACTACGCCAACGGAAATCGGTCTTTTCCCAAGGAGCGTATTGAGGTGTTTTCCTCAGGACGGATTCTTCAGTTGGAAAACTTCCGCGTGCTGCGCGGCTTTGGCTGTCCAGGGTTTCGGAGCTTTCGAACCTGGAAGCAGGACAAGGGACATCGCGCGTGCGTGAGGGCATTTCTCAGGGCTGTCGAGTTGGGCGGGCCATCGCCGATTCCTCCAGAGGAAATATTTGAAGTTTCCCGCGTCGCAATCGAGATTGCTGAAGAACTCAATGGTCGCTAGCAACGTCAGAGCCGCGGGAGCTCCCCCGGAACGACTTAGGCGGTGGTGGGAATCTAGAAGTTTGCAAGACTTGAGCGGCCGACAACGCGTGCAGAACGACGAAACAGTGATTCGGAGCAACTCCGAGCCCGGCATTCCACCTAAGCTTCACCCGGTGCAGCGACTAATGGTTCTTGTGCCCACTGCGTTGCGGCTCGGAGTTGCCAATGTCGGACGCGTTCTTGTGCACCGTACATGCAAGCCAGCGGGTATTTACCGGTGGATGCTTCCGTCGCGCAAAGCCTGCCCAATTAGCCTTGGAATTGATTTGTCACGCAATGCTGCCAGGCCACCTATCCCGTGCGCGGAACGTTCGGCTATAAGCGAGGCCGAGGAACTGCTCGCCGGGAGTGCGAACTACTTTTCAGTACAAGCCTGCGACATCGGGAATCCCCCAAATTGGTTCTTGAACCCAATTCAGAATAAGCGGCATCCGCACTCCGCACTGCACTGGAGTGGAATAGCGGACTTTTGCGCGGAAGCGGGAGACATCAAGGTAATTTGGGAGATTTCCCGGTTCACGTGGGCGCCGGTCTTCGCCCGCGCTTGGCGGATAAGCGGGGACGCACGTTATCTCTCGGCATTGCAGTTCTGGATACAGGATTGGTGGAAGCGCAATCCTCCTAACATCGGACCCAACTGGATGTGCGGGCAGGAAACCTCCATTCGAATGATCAACGCGTTACTCGCATTACGCTTGGCGGCGCTGGAACAGGATGCTGGACCTGGCCTGGTGCCTTTCGTGGAGGCGCATTGTCGCCGCATTGACCTTACTACGTTCTACGCTGTGGCGCAGGAGAACAATCACGCCACGAGTGAAGCTGCGGGCCTTTTCGTGGGTGGCACGTGGCTCGTTAGATGTAGCGAGGGCGATGCGAGACGGCATGGCCACAGGTGGGCCAAGAAAGGCCGCAAGCTGCTTGAGCGTGGGGTTCGCAGGCTGGTCTTGCCCGATGGCAGCTTTTCGCAGCATTCGCTCACCTATCACCGACTGATGCTCGACACTCTCGCTATTGCGGAAGCATGGCGCCGATATATGGGAGAAGCACCATTCTCAAAGGATTTCTACGCGCGGGCGTCCGCTGCTACGCGATGGCTGGGAGCGGTGATCGACCCTGTGAGTGGAGACGGCCCCAATCTGGGAGCGAACGACGGAGCGCAACCATACCGTCTTGACGCCAGTGCTTACCGGGATTTCCGTACCTCTTTACAGCTTGCGTCCACTGTGTTCATCGGCGACGCGGCATTGGGGAATGGTCCGTGGAACGAATCAGCGGCGTGGTTGGGTATTGACACTGAGAAGGCTCCGCGGGCCTGGATCAACGAGTTGAGCAGCACCGTATTTCCAGATGGCGGATATGTAGTCCTACGAAATAAAACCGGTGTGCGCGTGCTGCTCCGCGCGCCGACCGCGCGGTTTCGTCCATCGCATGCAGATGCACTTCACCTCGATTTGTGGTGGAAGGGAGAGAACGTCCTGCGGGACGGCGGCAGCTACAGCTATAGCGACGACACACTGGGCCGGACCCTCTCGAGTGTTGTTGGTCACAACATTGAACAGTTTGATGACCACGATCAAATGCCACGGCTTGGCCGGTTCCTCTATGGAAGTTGGGTGAGGGTCATCGGATTGCCGACAATCACCACGAGAGACGATGAGCAATCCTGGGTGGGAAGCTATACCGATTTTTGGGGAGCGCGGCACGAGCGTACCGTAATTTTGAGGGCCGACGCGCTTTCTGTGCGGGACAATGTGCAGGGTTTCAAGCGGAAGGCCGTCCTCCGATGGCGCCTGGCTCCAGGCGACTGGTCATTGAACGGAGTGAGTTGCACTTCGGCCATGGGGAGGATTCGGGTGGAAAGCAGTGTACCGATCCGCCGCGTTAGTCTTGAAAACGGTTGGGAGTCGCGGCATTACCTGGGGAAATCCGCACTGCCGGTTTTGGAAGTGGAGATAGGCCAATCGCCGGCTGTTCTTACCACGACGGTCACACTGTCCTAGCTATGCACGTTTTGTACTTCCACCAGCACTTCTCGACTCCGGAGGGATACAGCGCCACTCGCTCTTACGAAGTTTCAAAACAACTGGTGGCGCGCGGGCACCAGGTCACCATGGTTTGTGGAGCTGCTTCCATGTCAAAGTCCGGGCTTTCCGGAAAGTTTCGCGGGGGGCGGCGCGAAGGCAGCGTCGAAGGGATTTACGTTATCGAACTCCAATTGCCATATTCCAACTACGACAGTTTCCTGCGTCGTTCTTGGACGTTCCTCCGGTTCGCGTTTCGAAGCATTGCTCTGGCGCTTAAGCAGAACTACGACGTGGTCTTTGCAACCTCCACGCCTTTGACGGCCGCGTTGCCGGGGATTGCTGCGCGCTGGTTACTCCACAAGCCATTCGTCTTTGAGGTGCGCGATCTCTGGCCAGAGCTCCCGCGAGCCATGGGCGTTATCCACAATCCGTTGGTGCTTTGGATGATGGACTGGCTGGAATTTACGGCCTACCGCTCAGCGACCTCGTGCGTGGCACTCTCACCAGGAATCGCACAGGGCATCACTCGACGCGGTGTTCCGGAGAGTCGAGTCGTAATTGCGCCGAATGGCTGCGATCTGGATTTGTTTACTCCCGATTACGCACAACCGCTGCCTGAAATCCCTGGTTTGCCGCCAGACGCGTTTGTGGCTGCCTTTACCGGCGCTCACGGTGTTGCCAATGGCTTGGGAGCAGTCTTGGATGCCGCGACTGAACTGCGGAGGCGTGGTCGGACAGATATCTTTTTTGTGTTCATTGGGGACGGGAAGGAAAAGCCCATTTTGATCGAAAGAACGCACCGCGAGAACCTGGAGAATTGCCTGTTCATGGACCCAATGCCGAAGAAGTCTTTGGCTCAGTTTCTGTCCCGACGCGCGAACGTGGGCCTGATGATCCTCGCCAATGTGCCGGCGTTTTACTACGGGACTTCTCCCAACAAGTTTTTTGATTATCTGGCGAGCAGCCTACCGGTGCTCGTGAACTATCCAGGCTGGATGGCTGAGATGGTTACCGCACAATGCGCTGGGGTTGCAGTTCCTCCGGAGGATCCGGCGGCGTTCGCAGACGCTCTGCTGCATATGGCCGATGCTCGTACGGCGACAGCGGAAATGGGGCCGCGAGGACGCAACTTCGCAAAGCGCGAATTTTTGCAGTCAACACTTGCGCAACGTTGTGTTTCCGTGATGGAAAGCGCAACTGCCGGATAAGCGTCAACTGGTGTGGTTCCCGCAGGCGTGCAAGGAGCGTGAGAATCGTGATAGGGCATATGTGGTGATAGCGGCATCCGGGTTCCCGCTTACTTCTCTGCCGGCGGGGAGATGCAATGGCGATCCGTCATCATGTGAGCTAGAAAGATTATGAGTATTTACCGCCGCTGCGGCAAACGCGTTTTGGATCTCTTCGCGCTCCTACTTGTATCACCGTTCGTGCTTCCGTTGGCGATCGTCGTGGCGCTGGCGGTACATTTCAAGATGGGTAGTCCGGTGTTTTTCCGTCAGGAGCGTCCGGGTTATAAGGCCAAAGCCTTCACGCTGTTGAAATTTCGAACGATGAACGCAGCACGCGACGAACACGGCGATTTGCTCCCTGATGAGAAGAGGCTGACGAAGTTGGGGAAACTGCTACGGCGATACAGTTTGGATGAGCTGCCCCAACTTTGGAGCGTCCTCACAGGCGAAATGAGCTTGGTGGGACCACGGCCTCTCCTCCTGGAATATCTTGACTTGTACACGCCTTTAGAAGCTCGGCGTCACGAAGTAAAGCCGGGACTTACAGGTTGGGCACAAGTCAATGGCAGGAATGCTCTTTCGTGGCCGGCAAGGTTGAGCCTCGATTGTTGGTATGTTGAGCACTGGAGCCTGGCCCTCGACGTACGGATTCTCTTGCGGACGATTTTCCAAGTTATGATGCGCAGCAACATTTCTTACGAGGGGCACGCGACCATGCCGAGATTCACAAGAGGAGATCGAACAGAGCCGTGAAATCCAAGCGAGTCTTTGTCTACGGTGCCGGTGGCCACGGTAAGGTGGTGGCCGATATTTTGATTTCGAAAAAGGAAAGGCATTTTGCGGGCTTCGTAGATGACTGCAAAGAAATGGCCGTAGCAAGTGTGCTGGGTTACCGGGTGCTCGGGGATGCAGAGTGGTTGCGCAAGAAAAGGGCACTGAATCAAACAGCCGTTGTTCTAGGAGTGGGAGATAACGACGGCCGGCGTCAACTTTCAAAACGCCTTACCAGTTGGGGAATTCAGATCCTTACCGCGATACATCCTCGAGCCATAGTTGCATCTTCCGCAAAATTGGGATCGGGGACAGTTGTAATGGGCGGAGCTGTGATCAACGCTAACGCCAGAATCGGCGACGGCGTGATCGTGAATACAGGTGCAGTGGTTGAACACGACGTGGAGATTGGCGATTTCTGCCATGTTTCGCCCAACGCTTCCCTTGGAGGAGCCGCGCGCCTCGGCGAGCTTTCGCACGTGGGTTTGGGCGCAATCGTGCTGCCCGGAATCACCATCGAATCCGACTGTATCATCGGAGCTGGAGCAGTTGTTCTAGAGGACCTTCCGACCAGAGTCGTGGCAGTTGGTGTTCCCGCCCGAATTCTGCGAAGAATCTGAAATCGCGCTTCATGATTTCAGGAGGCGTAACGTGGAACGTGACGCGTTACTTCAGAAATCCTCCGTCGTGATTGCATCATAGGCAGTTCAACTTGAAGTTGGAAGTTCTCCGCGTAGAGAGGAGTCTAAGCGCTAAATCACGTGAGTGAAAAAATCCCAATGTCAGCGCCAGATATCAATGACCGTGATGTAGCGGCGGTCGTTGAAGTGCTCCGTTCAGGCCGGCTATCCCTTGGGCCTAAGATCGAGGAATTTGAAGCCGCAATCTGCCGGTACGTTGGCGTGCGGCACGCAGTCGCCGTCAGCTCAGGCACCGCGGCATTGCATTTGATCGTAAAGGCCCTCGGGCTCGGGCCCGGGGACGAAGTGTTGGTCCCCTCATTTACTTTTTCGGCGAGCGTGAATGTGTTGCTTTACGAGGGCATAACGCCGGTATTTTGTGACATCGAAAGCGAAACTTATAATGTCGACCCACTCGAGTTGGAAAAAAAGATCACTCCAAGGACAAGGGCGATATTGGTGGTGGATGTTTTCGGACACCCCGTGGAGTGGGATGTGATATCACGCGTTGCCAAGCAATACAACTTGAGGGTAATCGACGATTCTTGCGAAGCGCTCGGAGCAGAATATGACGGCTGCAAGGTGGGACAATTCGGTGATGCTGCCGCCTTCGCATTCTACGCCAATAAACAGATCACAACGGGCGAGGGCGGGATGCTTGTCACCAATGATCCTGAGATAGCCCGGGTAGCTCGCAGCCTTAGGAATCAAGGTCGCAGTGAGATGGGTTCGTGGCTCGAACATGAACGTCTGGGATTTAATTACCGGATGAGTGAGATGTCCGCCGCATTAGGCTTGTCCCAAATGAGGCGAATCGAGTCATTTTTGGCAGAGCGACAAAAGGTCGCCGATTTATACCATCGCCGCTTGAGCAGCATCCCGCAGCTTCGCACCCCTGTCGTTGACCCCCGCGTACGAATGAGCTGGTTTGTATATGTCGTTACCCTGGACAGAGAAGTGGACCGAGATGCGGTGGTGGAGGAGCTCGGGAAACGCGAGATTCCGTCTCGATGCTATTTTTTGCCGATCCACTTGCAGCAGTATATTCTCGGGCGAACTGACTGTCGAATTGGCGAATTGCCCGTGACCGAGTCGGTTGCTCGTCGGACGCTGGCGTTGCCTTTTCATAATCGATTGCCGGCAAGCCAGGTGGATGAAGTTGCCAGCGCTCTTCAAGAAGCAGTCGAGGGCGTTCAGACGAAGTGCTAGAGCCAACTCTTCCGAAGACCCAATCGCAAAAACAGGGTTCTGGAGCACAGCGAAGCTCTCCAAGCGCTCTTCTGCTGTGTTGCTCTTGTTATTCATTTCGCCATGATACTAGTTATTATTAGTATTCGTTAAAGACTTGGTGTTACTGTAATCACCCCAGCAGATATGACTCGACTGACGCAGAGCTTGTTTAACAAGCGCCCAGTGTTTGTTTACCTCTTCCAGTCGGCACTTGTACTCATCGCCCTCGTATTTGGCTGGTTCCTGCGCTTCAATTTCAGTTTGCCTTATAGGCATACCCTTCTTGTGTCGGGTTTGCTTTTGATCGGGGTCCGCCTTGTTTTCTTGCGCCTTTTTAAGCTAGATCACGGCTGGTGGCACTTTGCAAGCGTCAGTGATGTTCAGAACATTCTGAAGGCAGTCTTTTCGGGCTCACTCTTATTTTTCTTGCTCAATCGCTATGTCTTTGCAGTTGTAGCATTTCCGCGATCTATTTACTTTCTAGAGGCGATTCTCACGGCGGGCTTCCTTGCAGGTGCAAGATTGACGTCGCGAATCTTGGCGGAGACTGCTCGACGCGATTCCTCGCGATTGAAGCGCGTCGTGCTCGTGGGCGCCGGGTTTGCCGCGCAAATGGTAATCCGAGAGCTTGCTCGCCCGGATAGTGGATACCGGCCGGTCGGATGTGTCGATGATGACCCATCGAAGCAAGGTCTGCGCATCCAAGGCGTGCCAGTGTTCGGAGTCGTGGAAGAGCTCGTATCTGTTGTCGAGGCGAATTCCGTTGACGAAATCCTGATTACCATTCCCTCGGCATCGGGTAAGCAGATGCAACGTATTATCAATGTCTGCCAGAAGACAAAGCTCCCCTTCAAGACGGTGCCGGCGCTACGCGAAATTATTCGCGGTGAAGCGATAGTCAGTCAGGTTCGAGAAGTGCAATTGGAAGACTTGCTCGGGCGGGAGCCCGTCCACATTGACCTCGATGCCGTCCGGAGAGAGATTTCGGGCCGAAGTGTGCTTATAACCGGCGCCGCAGGCTCGATCGGATCGGAGTTGTGCCGCCAAATAGTCAATTGCAATCCTTCGCAGCTTCTGTGCCTCGATCAAAGCGAAACTGGGCTCTTTTTCCTCCAGATGGAACTGACGGCACAGACGAATGATACCGGGTTGACCTTTTGTGTCGCCGACATAAACGATGCTGTCCGCATGCGATCTATTTTGCGGGAGTTCAGACCGGAAATCATATTTCACGCTGCTGCGTATAAGCACGTGCCGATGATGGAAACGAATGTTCAAGAAGCGGTTAAGAACAATGTATTGGCGCTGATTGGTTTGCTGGATTTGGCTGACGAGGCAGGCTGCAAGAATTTCGTTTTGATTTCCTCCGACAAAGCAGTGAATCCCACAAACGTTATGGGCGCAACCAAACGAATCTGCGAACTGATCCTTTCATCTCGACCGCAAAACGGGATGCGGTGTGTCTCCGTGCGATTCGGGAACGTCCTAGGGTCCAGCGGCAGTGTGATTACGGTCTTGAAGCAACAGCTTCGAAACGGCCAGCCGCTGACGGTTACTCATCCGGAGATTAGACGTTTCTTCATGATTACTCGCGAAGCTGTCGCACTGGTCTTACAAGCCTTCGCCATCGGAATTCATCGCGACATTCTTGTTTTGGACATGGGCGAACCCATACGGATACTTGACTTGGCCCTGAACCTCATTCGCCTCTGCGGCAAGTCCGAGCAAGATGTTGAGGTTCAGTTCACCGGCTTACGCAAAGGAGAAAAACTGGAAGAAGAACTGTTTTACCACCATGAAGAAGTGCTTCCCACATCCTGCGCCAAGATCAAACGAACCAACGGATCGCCGAAAAATTGGCCGACGTTATGCTATCAACTGGATGAGCTTCGCGCTTCAATGAGCATCGATGGAGCGGCCCCGATTCGAGCCAAAATCAAGCAGATTGTCCCGGAATATTCGCACCAGACCTGCCATTCGCTAGAAAGCGCCGTCGAAACCGAAACCAACAGACACTTTCAGGTTGTTGGAGACCACGACTAGTTTGCTCACTCAGCTCCAACCGGAAGTTCCCGTTTGATCGTCTCGCGGCGGACTCTTAGAAACAGGCCTAAGCAATGAAAATTCTTACGGTTGTAGGTGCGCGGCCAAATTTTATGAAAGCGGCGCCTATTATCACTGCTATTCATCAACACAACCGGACTGTGGCTTCGCAGGGCGCGGAGCAAGACGAAGCATCGCCGGAAACAATTCGGCACATTCTCGTTCACACTGGTCAACATTACGATGATTTGATGTCCGGTTCATTCTTCAGCGATCTGAACCTCCCGGAACCGAACGTCCATCTTGGCATTGGCTCGGGGTCTCATGCGGCACAGACTGCGGAGATCATGAAGAAATTTGAGCGCGTGCTATTCGTCGAGAAGCCGGACGTGGTAATTGTGGTTGGCGACGTCAATTCGACTGTTGCGTGCGCCATGGCCACCGCTAAGGTTTCGTTCAACTCTCATGGGTTTCGACCTGTGCTAGCTCACGTAGAGGCTGGGCTGCGCTCGTTTGATAGGACCATGCCCGAAGAGATCAACCGGGTTGTAACCGACCACCTGTCAGATCTGTTGTTCGTGACGGAACAAAGTGGCCTTCGGAATTTGCGCCGGGAAGGTATATCGCCCGACAAGCTCCATTTTGTCGGCAATACGATGATTGATTCTCTGCTTACGTTCATCGAGAGGGCTGAGGATTCGAGTGTGCTGGAGAAGTTAGGACTTAGAGTCCCGAGCGAAAACGGCAAGGTAAAAGAGAGCAGTCGTTATGCGCTGCTCACTCTGCATCGGCCGTCGAACGTTGATAATCGGGACACCCTAACGAATATCCTCTCTGGATTAGAAGAGTTGGCGAAAGATCAGCCGATAATTTTTCCCGCGCATCCTCGAACGCAGCAGCGAATCAAGGACTTCGGCTTGCAGCTCTCTAACACGCTGAGCGCCACTAAGACAGGAAACGCAGCCCCGGAGCTGTTAAGCAAGAACGCAGGAATCGTGTTGATCGATCCGCTGGGCTATCTCGATTTCCTGAGCCTGTTGAAGCATGCCGCGATCGTGGTGACCGATTCAGGCGGTATCCAGGAAGAAACCACTTGCCTCCGAATTCCCTGCGTAACGGTTCGAGAAAATACCGAAAGGCCCGTCACCCTTGAGAGCGGAACAAACATTATTGCCGGAACAACCAAGGAGGGAATCAAGGAGGCGATCCGAGCTCAGATTGAACGGAAACCTCAGAACAGCATGCCCGAACATTGGGACGGTCATGCCGCCGATCGCATTCTAGAAACTCTGATTCGCACGCATGTGTCGAAAGCTGTGCTTCACCAAGATGTAGGTTCGCTGGCGTGCCCTTAGCTGTTTCGCTACGCAATCTTCTGACGAACACGCACTTCACCATTACCGCAAGCAGTAAAGCTTCGCGTTGTTCAGCCTGGCTCGCTCCGGCCAGAAAATCCGAGCAGACCATCTCCAGGCAGTAGCCCCGCAACCTGTTCGTCCTCCGTATCAGCCCTGCAATCTCCGACGCTTGTTCGATCATCTGTAGTTGGCCTCCTATAGACCTTGAAAAAGGAATTCTCAGGGCCTCGTGTCCTTGCCGCCAGGTGTTTCTCAACTTCGCGTTGTTGAATCGTTGTTCAATAAGACCCACCGTAAACCCGCCGGTGTTTCCCTTGGCGAAGGCCAGCAACGAGCCGAGTGTTCTATGAGATGATTCCGCGGGCGCGGGGCAACTGCGAGCCTGGCGCGCGTGGAAAGAATCTGCATATGTCCGACACTCGTGGGGAAGCGGGGGTGTTCGAGAAGCCGGCACCGTCGGCGGCGCGGCGCTGGATTGTCCTCGCCGTGATCGGCATTGCCTGCTATGGTGGCTACTACGCATTCGATTACATCGGGCCGCTCGCGCCGCTGCTCAGCCGCCAGCTTCATTTCTCCAATACCGACATCGGGCTCCTCCAAGCCGTTTACAGCTTCCCCAACATCGTCGCCATGCTCGTCTGCGGCGTCATGATCGATCGGTTGGGAACGCGGAAGTCACTTTCGATTTTCGGTGTGCTTATTTTCATCGGGCTGGTCATCACCGCGTTCAGCCCGCGGCTTGGTGTCATGGTTGCCGGCCGGCTGCTGGTGGGTTCGGGCGGCGAAGCACTGGCGCTGACCGCGAACGTCGGCGCGGCCCGCTGGTTCTGGCACAATGAGCTGAGCTTGGCGTACGGCCTCCGAGGATCGGCGGCGCGGCTGGGCTCACTGAGCGCACAAGTTTCACCCGCATGGGCGCCCAGTGCGTACACCTATTGGCGCTGGCCTCTTCTGCTCGGTGTCGGTTTCGGAGGATTCTGCATCCTTGGTGTCGCGCTCTATTGGATGCTCGATGTGCGAGGCGAACGCCGATTCACACTGGGACACACCGCACGGTCCACGAAGATTCGGCTCGGTGAAGTGTTCCGCTTCAACCGCTCGTTCTGGCTGATTGCGGCGCTATGCGTCACCTTTTACGGCTGCATCTTCCCGTTCGAAACGTTCGGACAGAAATTCCTGATCGAGGCGCGACACCTGACGCCACAAACCGCGTCGCTGCTCGTGGGCATGGAACCGTTCTTCTCGCTGATCGGCATGCCGATCTTCGGCCTGATCGTCGACCGCTACGGCCACCGCTCGCTGCTCATGATGTTCGGCTCGCTGCTTATCGTCCCGGTGTTCCCCATGCTTGGTTTCACCAACATCACACCGGCAATACCGTTGGCCATGATGGGCGTGGCCTTCGCGCTCGTGCCTGCAGTGATGTGGCCGGCGCTCGTCTACGTCGTCGACAAATCGCGGCTCGGCTTGGCCAACGGAATGTTGGACTCGGTGCAGCAACTCGGGCTCGTGGTCATCAATCTGCTGATCGGCTGGGCGAACGACCGCTGGCTGGCGAGCGCGAAAAACGCAGCCGGGTACCATGCCGGCCTGCTGATGTTCACGGCCATTGCGGTGCTCGCTGTGCTCTGCGCGTTCGCTTTGTGGCGCGTCGAAACAGGCCCATCCGCGCACGGTCTGGAGACCATAACGACAAGACTATAAATTTCTCGCCGCCGCTTACGCGGAGCGCCGCCCTTCTTGACTCCGGTGTGAACCCTGGCTTAGAGTTCCCCGACAACGCCAATGAAAATCGCTGACATGAACTGGATGCAGGTCGAACAAAAGCTCAAGCAGGACGCCCGCGCCGTCGTGCCGGTGGGGAGCACCGAACAGCACGGATACCTGAGTTTGACCGTCGACGCTATCCTGGCCGAGCGCGTCGCGTGCGAAGCCGCCGAGCCTCTCGGCGTGCCAGTGTTTCCCGTCCTCAGTTACGGCATCGGTCCTTACTTTTGCGCCTATCCCGGCACCATCAGCCTTCGGCTTGATACCTACCAACGCATCGTCGCCGACATTCTTGACAGTCTTGCCGGCACCGGCTTCACGCGCGTTTTATTTGTGAACGGCCACGGCGGCAACACTCCCGGCGGTTCCATTCTGCAGGAGTGGATGAACGCTCATCCCAAGGTAACCGTGAAGTGGCACAACTGGTGGAACGCGCCGAGAACCGCCGTCGCTGTCGCGGCCATTGACTCCGTCGGGTCGCATGCGTCGTGGATGGAAAACTTCGCATGGACGCGTCTGGCGGACGTGAAGCTGCCCGGAGGCCAGAAGCCCATGATCGACATCGCGCGCATGCGCATGATGGACTCCGCCGGCGTGCGCGCATACCTGGGCGACGGCAATTTCGGCGGCGTGTATCAGAAGCCCGACGAGCAGATGATGCAAATGTGGCGCGCGGGCGTCGAGGAGACTCGCGAGGCCCTTGAAGGTCCGTGGCAGTGAATGCCGGTGTAGGCAGCTCGCCGGAGCAGATTTAGACGCTGGATAACTTGGCGCGATTGAACGCTAATTTGTTTTTGTCCCCAGCGAGAGCGGGCATTCTGGGCGCGAGTCCACCCAATGCAAATCCGTTTTGACGGTCGAACGGCAATCGTGACAGGAGCCGCGCACGGCTTCGGTCGCGCCATCGCGTTAAATTTTGCGAACCTGGGTGCGCGCGTGGTGGCCTGCGACGTAGTGAAATCCGAACTCGACGAAACAGCGCGGCTGGCGAAGGAACAAGAGACGCCCCTCGAGATTCGCGTCCTCGACGTGAGCGATCGCCCGGCGGTGCATGCCATGGTTGCGGAGACGCTGAAAGCCAACGGCCGCATCGACATCCTGGTGAACGACGCGGGCGGCGTGATGGGCCAAGTCGGCCGGCCGATTGAAGAAATATCCGGCGGCGACTGGCGCTCTATCTTCGCCGTAAATCTCGACGGCGCGTTTTACTGCAGTCAGGCGGTCGCTCCAGCCATGAAGGCGGCGCGCTATGGCCGCATCATTAATATCTCAAGCGGCGCGGGGTTGAGCATCAGCCTCACCGGCATTCAAGCGTACGCCTCGGCCAAGGCGGGACAGATCGGCCTGACGCGGCAGCTCGCGCACGAGCTTGGCCCGTGGGGCATCACCGTGAATAACGTAGCTCCCGGTTTCGTCCGCTCCAATCCCACCACTGAAAAACAGTGGGAGTCGTACGGCGCGGACGGACAGCGCCGACTGGTTGAGAATATCGCGCTGAAGCGGCTCGGCTCGCCGCAGGACATCGCCAACGGCGTTGTGTTCTTTGCGAGCGAGCACGCCGGCTGGATCACCGGCCAGACGCTGTCGATCGATGGAGGCAAGTAAATTCAAACCAGCGTGATTTGAGGAGCTCATGTCGAATCAGGTGCTGAAAGTCGGTGCGCTATCAGCGGGACGTGGAGAGAAATGTTACGGTGTGAACGAGTTTCCTGTCCAAGGTAAGCCCTACCGGCTCCCGCTGTGGCTCATCAACGGTTCGGCGGACGCGCCGACGCTCGTCGTGACGGGCGGCGTTCACGCCGCTGAGTATGCGAGCATCGCGGCGGCGCTGGTATTGGGCCGCTCTGTCGAACCGCAAAACCTGCGCGGCCGTGTCATTGTTGTGCCCGTGGTGGACATGCCCGCATTTACCGCGCGCTCCATTTATGTCTGCCCTCTCGACGGCAAGAATCCCAACCGGGTCTTTCCCGGCAACGCGCACGGCACCGCCTCTGAGCAGATTGCCGACTGGGTGTTCCGCAATGTCATCTCGCAGGCCACATATTACGTGGACTTGCACGGCGGTGATTTAGTCGAGGCGCTCGTTCCGTTCACCATTTTCTTCCGGTCGGGCAACGATCGTGTCGACAAAATATCATTAGAAATGGCCAAGGTCTTCGGGATTCAGTTTCTGGTTTGTAGTGAGACGCCCGGGTCCACGTTTTGCGCCGCATCCCGCGCCGGAATTCCGTCCATCTTGGCCGAGTCGGGCGGGCAAGGAATTTGGACGCCCGAGGACGTTGCGCTTCACACGAACGGCCTGCACCGTTTGATGCGACATCTCGACATGATTCCCGGCGGCCCTCCGGAGCTGGTGCCGTCCACACTCCTCGAACGCTTTCTCTGGTTGCGCAGCGAGCACGCAGGTTTCTGGTATCCGGCGGTAGCGGTGAATGCAGCGGTGAAAGCCGATCAAGATCTCGGCTGCGTGAAGGACTGTGAAGGGCGCCTGTTGCAGACGGCTATCAGCCCCGCCGATGGCGTTGTGCTCTTCATCGTCACGTCGTTGGCGATCAACGAAACCGATCCTCTCCTGGCCGTCGGTGCGTGAGCCAGTCGGAATTTCTAAGATGGACGCCGTTCTCAAAAACGTTTGCCCACAGCGAAAGCCGATACCAGCACGAGCTCGCAGGCTTGGGTCCGCGTGTGGCGCCGGCTGTTGCAGCAACGGAGCGTAAGGTACACTGGTTCTACTGGTTAATTTTGGAGGGGTGGGTGAGTGGTTGAAACCGGCGGTCTTGAAAACCGTTAGGCCCGAAAGGGTCTCGTGGGTTCGAATCCCACCCCCTCCGCCAATTTTTGCCTTTTATTTTGTTTCAGTTAACCAGGCGACTTGCCGCGTGTACCCGCCGTGTACCCTTTGTTTCAAGAAGGACAAGAGGGTCTCGCGTCCATGTTCGCTTCACATCGGCCTCGGCTTGCTGTTGACGTTCGCGAATCCATGGGCTGTAATGACGTTCAGTCACTTTGATGCTTTGATGTCCGAGCAGAATCGAAACCCGCTCCAGTGGCACGCCTTCCAATAAAAGCTGGGTAGCAAGCGTGTCGCGGAATCGATGCGCGTGCCCATCTGGAACCTTCGCCTTTCTGGACAATTTCACGATTCGTTCCTGCCAGGAAGTGACGGCGGTCTTCAGCTTGGACGTTCCGTTCCAGAACCAATAATCCGCGGACATTTTGGGAACCGCCCCGAGCGCTTGAACAACAAATTCGGGGAGCGGGCAAAATACATGCGTACCGGTCTTCTGTGTGTAAAGGCGTAATTTGCCAGCGATAAGCCTATCAACATGGCATCCCACGGCATCGCCGATTCGCAGGCCGCTGTAGCGGAGCAAGAGAATCAGTGCGCGTAGCCGCATTGCATTTTCTCGACCTTGTGACTGGATCTGGTCGATGTATGCCGTGGCCGCTCTGAGAAGGCGCAGCATTTCGTCTCCCGAATATGGAAGCGTCGGACGCATGGTCACCTTCGGATTCTTTATGACCAGTACAGGATTACGGTTTATCCAGCCACTCTCGTGAGCGAAGCGAAAGAAACTGCGCATTCGCTCCAGGTTCTTCAATGCAGAGAGGTCACCGTCCTTCCACGAGCCCCGGAATCTTCTGAGCGTGGAAACGTCAAGCTGTTCTAAGAATCGAATGCTGTCTGCTTTCGCAAAAGCTTCGAATCGGCTGAAAAGAAGACCGAACTTGTAAATCGTCCTTTCTTTCAGTTTGCGCGCTTCGGCGTCAGCAATAAATTCTTGTCCTGCCTCGGTAATCGTCATTCTCTTGCTAAATGTCTCTATCTCAGATTCCCACCTTCGCACGGTGTCCTGCGCCTTTTGCCAGTCGCGAGTTTTGAGCGATTTCCTAATCTCCCGTAGACCCAAGGTTCCATCCACCCAAATTGGACAAAGGCAGCGCCGATATTTCCTCCCACTGCTACGGTGAGGGCAATTCTTCCGATGGCGTTGATAAATAGAAAGCATAGGTAGCGCATAGTAACTAGATTGTCACTAACCTGACAAGGACAGCCTTCTATGCACCCGCTGGGCGACACTTTCGGGTATTCGGAGAGTTCGATAGCGCCGCTTACCGCGCCTAGAGTTTGATAAAACCACCACGCCTGGTTCCTTTTCGAAAAGTCTGCGAATCGCATCCTCGCCGAGGTTCCACATCTTTGCCAGCTCCTTCGCGGAAAAGTGGCGTTCAAACGCGCACGATGAACTTGGCGCGACATCAATGGCACTGGATGCTCGCTGCAATGGCGGTTGTGGCAGACCCTGCTTTGCTCTACCCGAATTCACGTTCGTACTCCCAACCGAAGGAAAGTATTTTTCTATTGGGATAAAAGTCCGTTCGTTTCAAAAACTGGCAAAAATCTTTTTTGAGGATAGGCGAATAGAAGACGAACCAGGAAAACGGCTCTTCTGGCAGCGAGCTATTTTTCGACTCAAAAAGTGAGTGCGATGCGGGCTGCAGAGTAAATACATTTAGGTGCGAAAAACGGGTCGGGCTGGTGGAATTCCTTCCACCGCCACGCGAGGCGGCCTCCACTGGGCGGCTCGACCCGCGAGTAGCGTCAATTCAGTGGAGGGACAGAAACATGACATTCAATTCGTATCCCTGGGGTGAAGTATTCCAACTTCGCCTTCTCTCAGCGCTCGTCAAATATCCAGAATCAGTCGTTCACGTCGTCGAGCCACAGTTCTTCACCAATCCGATCCATTCCGACGTCGCAAGAGTTATTCAGGAAGTCTACGAGAAACATTCCGCCAAGACTACGAAGCTTTCTAGAACTACGCTGAAGGAACTCGTCAAATCCAGTTTGTCTCGCAAGGAAAGAAAAAACTGGGCGCTCTACAAGAAAGCCATCAAAGCCATCTACCACAGCCACATTGCGGACCACGATGTCATATTTCAGCAGGCTCTGGAGTTCGCTAGGGAACAGAAGTACCGAAAGGCTCTGATTGATTCCGAGAAAGCTGTCTCCGAGCATAGGTACGAGGCCGTCCACAGCAAAATGGACGGCTTACGCTGTTCTGCAAACGGGCACCTGACATTCGAGAATGTGTCTGCGTTTGATCCGACACGAGTGCAGAAAACCAAGTGGCTGGTGGACGGTCTGATCCCCGAGCGAAACATCTCCCTGTTCTTCGGTGAGTTCGGATCGTTTAAGAGTTTCTTGCAGTTGTATCTGGCGAAGGTTGTTTCTGAGCATCAGAACGTGTTCGACCGCACGACACGGAAACGACGAATCCTCTGTTTTGATTACGAAAACCCTCCGGACGTAATTCGTCAGCGCAATGAGGATTTGAACCTCGGGCTAGAAGGGAATAAGAACTTCAAAATTTGGGACCGCTTCGGCAATGAGGCAATTCCAAAACCAGGTGACCCGCGTCTGCAAGATCTGGTGAAGTCTTGTGTCGAGGAAACAGAAAGGGGACCGTGGCTCATCTTCGACAGCTGGGCAAGCTGCCTGGAAACGGGAGAGGGAGGCGAGACAACGGGTCAGACCGCCCCTCTTTATGAGAAGCTGCGGAAACTTTGCGACCTCGGAGCGACAGTTTCAATATTGGACCATTGCCGTAAATACGATCGCGAGGTCATCTATGGCGGCAGCGACAAAGGAGCCAAGGCGGACGTAATTCACAATCTCGTCGTTCACGAAAACAAGGCGAAACCCAATAATCCAATTGTAAGGGTGGAGTCTTTTCTAAAGCGGCATTCCCCAAAGGGCGTCGGGAGTCTTGCGTTTCAGGTGAAAAGCTGGCAAGACGACCAGGGGAAATGGCATGTAAGAGACTTGGTGTTGGCAAGAGACCCCGCCTGGGAGGAAAAGCGTGCAAATATCCACCTCTTGAAGGACCTGATTCGCCACAATCCGGATGCGGGGAAAAGAAAGCTGGAGAGTATGGCCGGCGAAAAGGGCCTAGCAATGGGCCAAGCCGCAGAACTGCTGAAATCTGGAGTCGAAAAGTATTGGGAAAAGAAAACGATTGCACACGGTAAATCCGTTTATAGCAATGAGGACTCCCCGCCTGTTCTGGATGGCCTAAGCAATCACGAGGATTCCGGACGGCGATTACGGAGGTCTCGGCTCACTTTCGGCTATAGCGTCGGCCTTGCAAATCTCAAAGCCTTACGCCACGGAAATCCGTTCAGGAAAGCGCGTGCCGCATCCGAGGCATTGGCAGAGTCTGGCGCGGATCGTTGGAATCTCGACCAATTACTGAAGGGATTCGTGCCCGGAGAGATTCGACCTCCCAACCTTCTGCTTCGCAGGTTGGGGGCGGGAAATCCAAAACGCCTTACCGTCACTTGCTTACGGGCGCAAGGCACTCAAAACTGCCCCTTGTTTGGGCTACATTTAGGCCACAAAACTAGCGATGGACGCTTCTCATGGACAATTCACCACCGTCAGTGTGATCGTCTGGGTTTGTCCTGAGGGCGGTTTCGCTGAATCTCCTGCAAACACTATGCCTGTAAATGTTCCGGTGACCATTGCCGTACCGCTAAACGTTCCTGTGCTCGTGCTGAAATTGATGATGCTCAGCCACGCGTTGGACTGGAAGCCGAAATTAAGAGGCGGAAGTCCTCCGGAAGTCTGTACGGTAAACGAATACGGTTGATTCAAGCATGCATTTGGCAAGGTGGCGGAACTGGTAATCACCAGTGGCTCGGCAATCACCATGGTATATTGTGCACGCGCAACTTGCGCCGGATTTCCAGAATCCGTCGCCCGAACAGTGAAGGTGTAGCTTCCGTCCGTCGTGCCGACTCCGCTCAATAAGCCCGCCGACGTCAGCGTCCATCCCGCCGGCAGCGTGCCGGAATCCAGCGCCCAGGTGACGGTGCCGGTTCCTCCCGTGCTAGCCATCTGCTGGTTATAATTGATGCCGCGCGTGGAACCGGCGCCGATATTCGTCGAGGTAATCGTCAATGGCTCGATCACCCCGGTGATGTTCAGATAATACTGCATATCGGGCCGCGCGTCTCCGCGCCAATCGAACACATGCACGTAGAACGTTTCCTGCGTTCCCGCCGCACCGGGCACTTTCAGATCCAGCGCTGAATCCAAGGTTGTCGCGTCGATGTCGTCGTTCAGACAGGTCGATGTATAGGCGGGCTGCACGCAGCTTTGCAATCGCGCTCCATTGCCGTCCAGCAGCTCGATAACGCTATCCAGTGTGTCCGCTCCCCAGCTCCGCTGCGCAAACGTTTCTACGTGAACCATGCTCCTCCCGTTTGCAACCAAACGGTAATAATCAGTATCAGGATTCGGTGTCGTAGCATTGATCGGATCAATATACGGGCTGATCGAAAGCACATAGGGAATGTTGACGTTCGCGCTGTTCCCCAGCGGAGTCGCCGTGGCCACCGAATCATTTCGCCCAAGCCCATTCCGAATTATGATGAAGTCATTCGCGGTCGCCGTTTGGGGCGGTTGGCCTGAGTCGGTACCGAGTGCTGTGAAGTTGTATGTACCCACCTGGGTTGGTGTCCCGTCAATGTAGCCAGTTGCAGGATCAAGAGTGAGCCCAGGTGGCAGGCTTCCCGACGAAATTCCCAGCGTATATGGCGGAGTTCCTCCGGAAATCGGAATCTGCGAGTGGTACAAAACATTCACAGGCGCGGGCGACAGCGGGCTACCCAACACGTTCAGGAGTGGTGGCGTCACGTTCAGCGTAATTGCCTCCGTAACCGCCACCGGCGGCACCGATGAGTCCGAAACCTGGAGCACAAAACTATATGACCCGAGTTGGGTCGGCGTCCCCAATATGAATCCAGAAGACTGTAGCGTCAAACCCGGGGGCAAGCTCCCCGACGTCACTGCCCAGGTGTAGGGATAAACCCCGCCATTAGCCGCCAAAGAGTCCGAATAACTTTGCCCAATATACGCGGGGTTCAGGCTCCCGAGGATCTGCAATGGCGGGGCAATATTCAGAATATTCTGTCCCGTATCGCTCGCCGGAGTGGGACTCGAATCCGTCACCGTCACCGTGTAGGAAAATTGACCCTGCTGTGTGGGCGTACCACTCACTTGCCCGGTGCTCGCGTTCAGCGTGAGCCCTGTTGGAAGTGCTCCATTGAGCGACCACATTAGTGGCATCTTGCCATTCACCGCCGTGAACGTATCCGAATAGGGCTGGGCCACTTGTCCGTCTTTCAATGTTGCCTTTGTGATGGCAAGATGCGAATCCACAACAATCGAGACGGCCAGCGTCGCCGTTTGCGGTAGCGTGTAGTCCGTCGCCTGAATGGTGAACGGGTATGTGCCTGTCTGCGTCGGCGTGCCAGAGATAATCGCTATATTCGTGTTGTTTTGGCTTTTCGCGAGACTCAATCCCGCCGGGAGCTGTCCCGAAGTAATGCTCCAAGTGTTGATGCCTGAAGCCTGGGCCGTGATAGACAGCGAATAGGGCGCGTTTATGTGCGCTGGTGGCGGTGTCACCGGATTGATGACCACCCGGTCGTACACCGAAAAATTGAATAGTTTGCTTCCTTCCGTCGTCGCATCCGCGGCCTGGATCGTGATATTGCCTGACGTCGCGTTACTTGTTAGCGTCCCCGAAACAATCCCGGTCGCACCATCCAGCTCCAGTCCAGCCGGCAATTGCCCGGCAGTTACTGACCACGTAATCGTTCCTGTAGCACCAGTCTCTTGCAGAGTCTGAGTGAAGGGCAGCGTGCGCACGCATACAAGATTTGAATTTGTCGTGATTGTGATTACTTCCGGCGGTGGTGGGGGTGGGGGCGTCGTCGAAGTTCCTCCCGGTCCTCCACCGCACCCGGCCAACAGGGCTAGGACAAGGCCCAGTTCGACCGTCAGCCATGCCCGTCCCGTCCCGCTCACGCGAGCACGCCTCTGTGCCAAAAAGCACCTGATGGTCGGAACACCATCGGAATTTCCGGGCCAATTTTGGGGAGTACGTTCCGCGCTTCTCCGTCTTCGAACGGATCGAACCTCGGAGGCGTCTGGTTCAGTATGAAATTGGTGTTGCTGACTTTTTGACCCGCCTGCACCGTGATCGGATCTTTTTGCGCGGGATTGTCAAACGCCGATTCGTACTGGTGCCAGTATTCGTTCGCTCCATAGGTTACTGCCGGAGGGTCCAGCGGTCCCAGGCTCGATCCTCCCGTGAACGATGCGCCGATGTTCTCAACCTGTACCGTGTACGTCCCCGGTGTTACCGGAATTTCGTAATATCCGATCAACGCCGGGTTGCGGCTCCCGAAGCTGTTCCCACCGGTGTTATCCCCCGTGATGCTTTGGCCCGGATTTCCGGTAAACAAATATCCAGACACCACCGACACGGCGATCCGCTGCGATTCGTCTTCGGGCGTGTTTGGATCATCCACGCGCCTAGCTATTACGTTCACTCCCTGCACGGGGGTAATCCCGTCGGAGAAAAACACAAATCCGCTGATCACTCCGTAATTCGCGGCGTACGTACTGTTCGGATAAAGTTTCGAGATCCATGCCATATCGTCCGACGCCAGGATCGGCAATCCTACCGATTTTCGCGACTGGCAGAACTCCACCGGAAACATTAGCGGCAGTCCGGCCAGTCCATCCACCGGGCAGTTATTGACAAGTCCGTTTTGATACATTGCGAGATTAATTTGTGAGTGATCCAGCCCGCTGAAATGCCCCATTTCATGCGTAATTGCCTCGTCGAACTGGTCGGCGCTGATCTCATAATTGCTTGTGCTCGGGGAGTCCACTCCGTCCTGGAATTCTCCGTTCAGCAATATCAGTGCCGATTGAATGTGTCCGGCCACCGGATCCAGTTTGCAGGGAGCCGTAAACCCGATGACCAGCGGATCCACCCCCAAGGCGTTCAAAAGTGACCCATTCGCATCGAAGATGACCGGACTTTGCGTTCCTGCGTTGCAACTTCCCTGGACTGCATTGAAGTCCTGAATGGTCTTGACGTCGCCACCGGACATGCCCGGCGCGCTGATCGGCCCCGCATAAGCGAACTGAATCGCCGTCGTCGGCACCGACCGCCAATTCTGAAAGAGCGCTTGCACGCGCGTCAGTCCCTGCGCGTTGCTGATAACTGTCTGCCCCGAGGGATTGACGCTCAATGGCCCAGTATCAACGGTGTAACGAATCGGCGTCGTAACGTCCCATACAAATGGCTGGCCCGGCGTTGTCGCTGTTGCTCCCGTAACTGTCAGCGGCCCCCCCGCAATCGCTTGGCTGGCAACCAAAAAGACGCTCACCACAAGCGAAGCCATGCGTCGCATCATGGCCGGGCTCCCACCAATGCTTGAATCGTTTCTTCGAGCGCCCCCAGCGGAACTTGTCCTCCTCTCTTCGAGAGCATCGTCTTTGCCCGCGTCGAAAATGTCACCCCGCGTGCTTCCGACTTCGTCAGCACGTTCGTGAATAACCCAACGTTTCCTCGTCCATTGAGCGCATAAAGGTTGCCTTTGCTATCGTGCAACACGCGAAACTGCCCCTGCTCCATCCCCACTGGGCTGGTCAACCCGTACGCGGACACCGGATTCAGGAACAGCAGTATCTGCTCGGCCTTGTGGTAGCCTCCCGGTCCGGTCACATCTTTCGAATTCCACACGTACTGTCGAAACGTCAACGTTGGCAGCGCCTGCCCCTTGAGTGTCTTGGCCACCTGGATGGTCACCACCACGGTCTGCAGATTCGAAAACTGCGGATCCGGCTGCAAAACCGCCGACACTACATTTCCGCGTACGACCGTCTGTGCGTTCCGCACCAAATAATCAAGATTTGCTTGCGCAACACTGGCACTGCTTTGCGCATAGCTTGTGGGAGCGAGTAAATAGAACAAGCCAGCCAGAACAATCAGGCCATACCGAAGCGCAGTGCTACCTTGTGATTTCATAAGTTCGGGCCGTCAGAAGCAGCCACTCGTCCAAACATTCTGGTTCACTCAATTCTGAAGTGTTAACTCAGGTGATTATCATCTGTCCCGTAACATACTGCATGGTAATTTTGGTTGTCAATAGCACCTCCCGAACCACAGATAGCAACATCCCTCATACCTCATAGGCTTTGGCGGTGGCGAAGGAGTTCACCCCTATTTCAAATGTTGCCCACTTCCCTGGAGATAAATCATTCCACACCTTGGCGCACAAGAAAGAGGAACGGTCTCGCAGCACTCTTTTCCGCGCATCGCCATGGTTCTGGGGGGCCAGGGGGCCGTTTTTCGCTCTGCTCCCGTATCCTTCGTGCAGCGGGGGGTTGCAACTTTGCAGGTCTCTGTCTGCCGCCTCCGTTCCCACCCGGGCCTGCGCCCACGGCTTGTATGCTGTCTGGACACCGCAATGTATGGGGAGGGCAGTTTCGCGGGCTGCTGTATCCTATCCCCTCAACCGATTGAGGCTTTGCTTGCGCCTGCCTATACTGCTCGCTCAGACTGATGCTCGAAAACCACAATCAAATCGACCGGGATAGTTCCGAAAGCGAAATTTTCAATGCTCCAGCGATTTTCTCGATATTGACGAGCGCCACGTTCCGCTCACCGCGTTCGATTCCGCCAATGTAAGTTCTGTCCAAGCCGCACATATCCGCAAACTCTTCCTGCGACACGCCGAGCTTGTGGCGGCGCTGGCGCAGGGCCTTGCCGAGTCGGATTCGAATGTCGTCCATTTACCCTTGCGCGTCATGTTTAAGCCTCGCTGTTTATATGTCCACGGACGATGAGTATCATTGACAACAGATCGCAAAGCCAAAGTCTCAATGGGTAAGGAGCACAGCTATGGCAACGCAAACCCTCAATCGGCCAACGGCTCGTAAATGTCCTTTCTGTGTTGAGGAGATCCTTGCGGATGCGAAGAAGTGCAAGCACTGCGGCGAATTTGTGGAAGTGCCTTCCGGCGCGAGCAGTGCATTCAGCGGTACGGTCAAGCAGCTATCCCCGTACTATCAGGAGGAATTTCGCAGGATTCAGCAATCCGCCGAGCGATACAACGGCAAATGGAATTGGGCAGCTTTCCTCTTTGGCGGTTTCTGGGCCATCAGCAAGGGCCTATGGAAGTCCGGACTCGTTTCCATTGTTGGGGGTGGGTTGACTGGAGGGGTTGTCGCGGTCGTTTATTGGTTTGCCTTCGGCGCTCGCGGCAACTATATCTATTACTGTAAGGTGGTCAAACGTCAAGAGCCGTGGATTTAGTGCTCTGCGTGAGGACTACCGTTTTTCTGAGTCACGAATGAGGACTCCACCGCCTTCTTCCCGGCTTTCATAAGCGCGCAGCTTTCCCGTAATCCCGGCCTGTTGCCCCTTCAGCCCTTTGCAAACTACGCCTAAAGCTTCCCCAAAACTGGTTTAACCCCCCAAAACGGCTTCCGTAGGCCTCCGCCAAACGTCCTAGGGGACACGAGGCGGAACGCAAAAGGGGGTGCCCGTACCCCAAGGCTTAAAGCCCGTTTTGGGGCCATTTCACGGAAAAAAGCGCTTTACAGGCAGCGTTAAATATGTTATATATATCACATGTATGCAATTGCCTGTTTCAACGCGGTATGCGGCTAGGGCGGTGGGCATTTCGCTGATGACGCTACAGCGCTGGATAGCCGATGAGGACATTCGGCCACCCAGTCTGCAAATTGTGAACGGGCGGGCAACGAGGCTTTGGGAAGCTGCTGATTTGGAGCGTTTGCGTCACGTGAAGGGAAAAATCTACTGCCGAGGCCGGGGACGCAAGAAAGGAAAAGGAACCAGGAAATGACCAAGCAGGTCGTAGCGGCAATTCCGTCTAACGGGCACGACGGCTTAATCATGTCGCCAAAGACGAAAGTGGCGGGAATGACACAAGGCATCTCGTGCCGCGCGCTTGCGCTAGTCCAGCGTTACCAACGGCGGGCAGAGATTCTCGAACATAAGGCCATCATCATCACCGAGGAAATTCGTCGGGAACGCAAGCGCGGCAGGGGCCCAAACGATGCAATACCGGGCCAGTGGTTGGAAGACAGAGACGTGGGATTTACGGCATTCGGACAAATGAGGTCAGCCAAACTATCCAGATCGATGCAAGAGTATTCCTGTGCTTCAATCGCCGCCCTCACGCAATCCGCCAGTCCTGATTTAACAAGGAGTGTGCCTAGCTTCTCGCTCACGGGCGCAGTTTTCTCTTCCAACCTATCGGGGATTCCAAGGGATTGCGCGAGTCTAGAAAACAAATCGGCGTTGGGCGTTAACTCTTCGCCTCCGACAAGGGACGCTAGTGAGTCACCGCCATCCTCGGACAGCAGACCTAGAAACTCATCCCAATGGGAGAAAGTTTTCTTTGATTCGGGGGGTGCTTGCGTTCCCAAGATTACGCTATCGGAATCGAAAGGGCCTCCGAAAAGCGTACTGGCGAATATGGCCGCTTCCGTTTTCGCAGTCTCGCCCCCCAGGGTGGCACTGGTTCCGATGTATTGAATGCGAAGAGGTCTTTTTGCCCGTCCCTCCAGGAAACCTCGCAGTCGTCGCAGCAACATCGCGACTTCCATCCCTTGGGTTCCCGAATATGTATGGATTTCGTCTAATACAATGAAGGAGAAAAGATCGGCATCACCGAACAATTGCCTATCGTCTTCCCTCAAAAGCATGTATTCAAGCATCGTGAAATTTGTAATCAAAATGTCTGGTGGGAAAGTCTGCATCTCCTCTCGAAAAACCAATTCCCCCAATCCCTTGAGTGCTTCATCAGATTCCCGGCGTCCGAAATCATTCGCGTTAACTGGAGTGTCGCCCGTGTACCGACCAAATGTAATCTGGTCGTTCGCCGAGAATCGCCCGCCAGTTTGATGGAACTGTAGGTTGACCCAAAAGAGCAATCGTCGGAGACGCGCGCTTTGATCTTCAACAAGAGCATTCAATGGATACACTAGAAGCGCGCGAACGCCCCTGCGTGCTCTCAGCTCTCGCGATTCAGTCAACAATCGATAAAGAATTGGGAGTTGAAAGCACTCAGTTTTTCCGCTACCAGTGCCGGTTGCCACGACAACGTTCTGCCTTTTGTAGGTTGCTCGATTGAATGCGTCCCACTGGTGCTTGAAAAGCCCCCTGGTCCACAGCGCCTCGTGGCTTGTTGTTGTTCTCTCGAGTTCTGCCTCCTGCGAATCTGGAGCCCAGACCCTGTCACGAATTAGGCTTAGCTACGGGGAATTTGTGGTCAACATCTACCCAAAAGAAATGGGGTCGGAATCTTTCTGCAAACAATTTGTCAGCAGGGATGTCCAGTTTTCCTTCGAAGCGTTGCCGGAGGCACTCCAGGCGTTCGTAGGGTGGAATCGTTTCAAAATACGGCCCCTTAAAGAGGCCCTGTTGCCATGCTTCGAAGAATCTTTGTCCTAAGAATCTCTGCGACTCGTGGTTGCCGACCGGCAAAGCAGAAGTCATATAGCTCAACAACCGAATCTTTAAGTCCCTAAGATAGTTCTGCACCATTTATCATATGTTTGGTCGTTTATACTACGCTACGTTACTAAGAACAGACATTCATATCTAAGATGGTACACAACCGTCGAGGCAAACGCACCGAGCCATGCGGCCAGTCGTGAACTAGCCCCCTTCTGTCACGCAGCAACCTGAGCAGGGTGACCTGTTTATTCTCTCCTGACGAGGGCTCCCCCTTGTTTGTAAGCAGCCGATTTATATCAACGATTCTCGGAAACTCCACAGCGATACCCCAGGGCTTTCAGCCGAGCGGCTCCGTGTACCCGCCGTGTACTTCCGACTGGCGTTTTGGGAGTTTTTGGCGTATTGGGATGAACGTAAAATGAGTAACTTACGGGTTTTCAACAGCGGCAGGCGGTTCGAATCCCACCCCCTCCGCCACACAGTCTTAGTTTCTTCTCGCTATTCTGAGAAATCGACTTCCAACGAAAGTAACCGAGTGCCCGGCTTACCTGGCGTGATCTTTACGGGATTCGGCCGGCGCCGCGGAAGAAGGAGACATGATTGAGTGTTTGACCTTCGGAAGTTCGCCGGAATCCACGACGTTTCCGATACGCGAAAGCGTTTCAAAATACATTTCGTCGCCCGCAATCTCGACCAGCATAAATGTGCGATCGGTATCGAATCCTTTAGCCGTGAGATTCGTTTTCGCGAGATCGCCATTGCGTAACTGGCCGGACGATCCTTCCGTGAAATAGTAAATCCCTTTTTGCGGCTTCACTCGCTCGTACACATGGTCGTGGCCGGAAAATACCGCGTCCACGCCATACTTGACGAACAGCGGTTCAATCAATCGCCGCAGCTCGATCGAGGAACCGTGAGTCTTACCGGACGAATAGAGCGGGTGATGAAAATAGCAAATTTTCCAATCTTCGTTGCCTGCGTCGTGCAATTGCTTGTCCAGCCAGGCAAGCTGCTTCGGGTCCATGTAGTTGCTGTCCAGGGCGAAAAAGCGCACGTTGCCTTTCTTAAATGTGTAGTAATTCGCGCCGTTCATGTTGAACGGCTTGTAAACGCGCTCCTTGCCGGGATTATCGTGATTGCCCAGTGACGCGTAAAAAGTGACCCCGGCATCAAGCAACGGCTTGTACGGCAACTCGAATTTCTTCTGAAAATCCTTGGGGCCGCTGCCGCCGTAAATGTTGTCGCCCAGCATAATCACGAAATCGAACGGGAAAGTCTGGCGCACGGCCATCATCTGCCGCGCCACTTCGTACTGAGCCGCGCCGCCGGTACCCATATCGCCGATGGCGGCAAATCGCACGGAATCGGACTTGAGTGGAAACTTGAATTGGTTCGCTCGCGCCGTCAGGCCCAAGAGACCAAGCAAGCTCAGGATGAAAACAAGTTGCTTTCGCACCGTTTCGCGTCGCCTTTGGAAATTCATGGAATGGCCTCATGCATGATATCGACGACGACGTTCGCTCTGACGTCCAGCAAAACCAGATCGCGGCCGACGATTCGGTAGGCTACCGGGTCCGGCAGTTTCGGAAGTTTGAACAACAGGATCGGAGGGACGGTGGTATACGGAACTCCTTCGGGATAAAGTTCATTGGGCCGCAGATGAATTTCCTTTAGAGGTTCTCCCTGCCGAATCGTTGTGCGGGCGGCCTCGCCGTGAGGTCCTTCAAACGCGGAACGGATCGCATGACGGAACGCGATTCTGGCTTTTTTGGTGAAGATGTTCCCGCGCTTCACCTTTGGCCGCGCTTCGCCGATTTTTATCGCCAGAGCCCGTTCGTGGGCGGTGATTACTTCCGGGCGATCGGTAGATTTCAGCGTCGGGAGGGTTGAATCCAGTGAATTGTGGAGACGAACGTAACCATTCACACGATTCAAAAACTCGGTAAAACCGGGATTGTTCGCAGGTTGAGCTGCGTTCGCCGTTGATCCCTGACTAGGAAGCGCAGACGCCCAGCCGAAAACGAGTAAAGCGGTCAGCAACAAAGTTTGCATGTCTTATTCAGCCCTCCGTCGTTCGCTCTTCGAATCAACATTCTCGAATAAGGAGTTCAGGTTTTCGCGGCTTCGTTCACGGCTTCCTTCACAGCCTGTTTCACCGCTTTCTTGACGACTTTCTTCATTGTGGACCTGACTGCTTTGTCTTTGAGTATTTCGTCTCCGGTCTGCGCTACCGCTTTTTTAACCGCCCGCTTCACTGAGTGGGCGAGCGGATGCAGTTCGCGCACAAGAACGGCCACTGCTTTTGCAGAAGCGTCCCGCGCGATGGCCGCCGATGAGTCCTCTTTTTTTCGATTTTCCTGCTTGTCGCCGCCGTTCGTGGTTTCCCAATCGGATTCGAAAGTCGCGAGCAGTTTTTTCACAATCTTGGCGTCGCGAACGATCAGACCGGCTTCGCGCCGCGAATCCAGCTCGGGTGGACGCAAGCTCTGGCTCCCAACGAAAGCCTGATGACCGTCACGCAGAATAGTGCGCGTATGCAACCGCATCCTTGTCAGCTTGGCGGCTGTTAAGCCCGAGCGCCCGCCCGCTTTGCCAATTACACGGATTTCCACGCCCGCTTTCTGGCGTTCCTGCAAAATGCGAATCATTTCTTTATCCGAAATGTGCGGGTCGTAAATCAGCAATTGTTTTTTCGCTCTTTTCAGGAAACTGCGCAGCACCTTCCGCGAATTGGCGGGGCTGACGACAAACGCATCCGTCCCGGCGCTATAGGGACGCCTGGCGCAATCTGCCTCGAAAAGCTTGGCCGCTTCCTGGACCAATCTCGCGTTCTTCGTGACGATTCCGAATCCGCGGCTGTGTTCGATGTCCAGATGGGTGAAATTGAAAGAAAGCATGTGCAAGACACGGCGGTCGACGATGATCATTTTATCGTGATACCGGACCAGGTCATCGTCGGTGCGCGCCACGGTGATTCCCGCTTCCAGGAACCGCGTCTCGAGCTTGCGCAAGTTCTTTTCGCCGCCCCGATTCATGTCCGCAATCAATGCCGTAACCTTCACGCCCTTGCTGACCGCTGTCTTCAAGGCCGCTTCGACATCGCTTCGATCGAACCGGAAGATCGCAATTTCGATGCTCTTACTGGCGTTCTTCAATGCCGAGAGCAGCCATCCCGGGCCGTCTTCTGGTTGGATAATTAGCTTCACGTTTCAGGTTAACCTTCGTCCTCAGGATTTCTGCCTCGCGTCTAAAAATCGAAACCGCACGCCGATTCACAACTCGTTCAGCTCGGCGATTCGTTTCTGGACTTCTTTTGTATATCCTTCGACCGATTCGGGCGGGTAACCGCCGGCTAGGAAGCAATCCCGGATCTGCTCCACGGACAGCAGGGCCAGCCTTTGTCCCAGCCATTTGGCGTCGGCGCGGGGAATATGCTTGGTGACATCCTCAATCCTGGTTCGCTTGTGATAATTGGGAACGTTGATTACGGTCAAGAACAAGGGGCGACTGTGCATTACGAAATCAACTTCGGTGGGGGTCTGGCTGGCGATGAATTTTGAATCTTCGTAACCGTGCAAGCTGCTCTTTGATCGGCCGACGCTGTTCCCGGTCTTGCCGAAGGTCGCGCCGACGTCGCTCACTGCATAGCGCCGTTCACCATCGACCACATACACCGCGTTGTTGATGGTTGTCAGATCCCAATTGTTGATAAGGGCCATCATCACTCGCAAACCGTTTAATTCCTTCGTGCCCGTAAATGGGTTCTTGAACCAATCCCAGTTCCCAAGTTTTTTGACTTCTTTATCTTTCCTTTCGAGGCGTGCGCCATGGACGATGCCATCCTTCGAGACGAAATTCTGACCGCGATGCAGTTTCGGCAAGCCCTCCACCTTCAGTTCCGCCACGTAATAGTCGTCATCCACAAAGTAACCGGCGGCCCATAAGAGCCGCGTCGCTGCCGTTTCCGCCTGAGGCTCCTGGCCGAGTTTCACTCTCCAACGAATGCCCTGGCTGTCCTTTACGTCTAATTTCGGGCTGGTTCCCTCCATATCTTCTTTCACGAAAGTGTAGATCGAATTGGGGTCCGGAGCGTTCTGTTGCCCGCCGGCGCCATAGGCAAGGTTCAACATGGAAACGTCGCCGGGATCGTGCCAAATCACGGAGGGAAGATCGGCATCGTCCTTCGCTCCTTGTTTATGATGTTTCTGCGCCAGCGCCGGTGTCGAAAGCGCGATGAAAAGTAAAATGAGTAAGGCCCTCGCCATTCCGTTGAGTTGCCGCATCTGTTTTCTCCCTTCTCCGACTGAAACAGCGCGAAACTAAGTGACGACAGGTTGCTCCGGCAGGCCTCCGGCATTCTCCGAAGTTTGGATCTTGTACAACTCAGCGTACACGCCCCCGGCCGTCAGCAAATCCTTGTGAGTACCTTGCTCCACCAACTCGGAGTCTTTGACCACGAAGATGATATCGGCGCGAAGGATCGTATGCAGATGATGCGCGATCACGATGGAAGTCTTGCCCTCCATTAGCCTTTCCAATGCTTCGATGACGGACTGTTCGGAAGCAGAATCGAGGCCGGATGTTGGTTCGTCGAGGATCAAAATGGGCGTGTCGCGAATGATCGCCCGAGCGATCGAGATACGCTGGCGCTGACCGCCAGAGAGCGTCACGCCGCGCTCGCCAATCATGGTGTCGTAGCCTTCCGGCATCTTTTCGATGAATTCGTGAGCATTTGCCAGTTTTGAGGCGCGCATGATGAGCTCGGGCCTTGCGTCCGGCTTGCCATACGCGATGTTGTCCCATACCGAGGCGTGGAAGAGCAGGGTGTCCTGCAGCACGAAACTGATTTGCTGGCGAATGGATTTGAGCCGGTAACCGCGAATATCCTTTCCGTCTATCTTCACGTGGCCCGACTGTGGGTCGTAGAAACGCGGTATCAAGCTGACGATGGTGCTCTTGCCGGTGCCGGATGGACCAACGATCGCCGCGATCTGGCCTGCCTGTATTTGAAAGCTTATGTCTTTCAAAACCGGCGTCTTGTCGTCATAGGCGAAATCGACATGGCTGAATTCGATTTGGCCCTTGAAACGAGGCGCCTTTCGCGCACGCGGCAGGTCGCGCACGCGCGCTTCGATCGCGAGCACCTCCTCGATGCGCTCGTATCCCACGGCGGCCTTGGAGACCGTGTCCGTCATTTTGGAGAGGTCTCGCATTGGCTTGTACATTTTGCCCAGATACAACAGGAACACGACCAGCACGCCCGTGCTGAGTTGACCTGCGAGCGCCAACCTTCCTCCGTACCAGAGGACCAAGCACGTACCGAGCGCCACCATCACGTCCACGATGGGCGCCAGTTTTGCTTTTATGTTGCGAGCCTGCAAAGCTGTTTCCACGCTTTCCAGGCTTTGTGATTCAAATCGCTTCAGCTCGAAATCCTCCCGGGCAAACGCCTTCACCACCCGCATGGAACTCAATACTTCCTGAACTGTTGAGACCATCTCGCTCTCTTTTTTCCGTACCGCGCGAGACGCCTTTTTGATCCGGTGCGTGAAGTAGTACACCACCGCAAACAGAACGGGCGTGACCGAGAGCGCAATCAACGTGAAGCGCCAGTTGATATACAGCATCACGCCAATCATTCCGGCCAGCGTCAGCACATTGACGAGCATTCCAAGGAGCGCGGAGTTGATGAAATCCTGAATCACATTAATATCGCTGGTCACGCGAGAGATCAGGTCGCCCGTTTGTGTCTTATCGTGCTCCGCCAGGGAAAGCCGTTGAATGTGGTTGTAAAGCGTTCGCCGCAAATCGTGCGTGACCCATTGGCTCACGCTGGTGGTGAGGTACTTCTCGACGTATGAGCTGACGCCGCCGATCACCGCGATGGCCGCGACCGCGACCACGACAAAGTTCAAGAGCGCGAGCTTGTCGTGCCCGAATGTCCTGAAAATGAAGTCGCCCAGCCAGTGCGGCAGCTTCTTGGATTGCAAAATATTATCGATGACAACTTTGATGGGCCAGGGGTCGAGGACATCGCTAAGCGTTTCGCCAAGAACAGCCGCCAGCGCGAGCGCAAGAGCCTTCCAGTGCGGACGAATCAGGTTAATGATTCGCAGCTTTCGAGGACCTCGGGGAGGCTTTTGCTTTACGGTATCCTTAGAAAGAGGGCGCGACGTTTCGGTGTTGCCTGGAGCGCTCTTGCGCCATTCACCATGAGCGCCGCCTGTGTTCTCATCATGGGTTTGGGCTGCGCGACTGGTTTCAGTGTTGATTGGTTTCATTTTGTAAGGTGAAAATTAGAAACTAGGCAGATGCATCGTCGGGCTTCCCGCCATTTCTGATTGTGAGCAGCCGCCTGCCACTAGCCCCGCGACGTCGATATACGCGTCAATCGAGCCCCAAACGCACCCGACACATAGGATGCGCGGCTTCAGAACGCAGACAATCCGTAAAAGACCTTAAGATGTCCGAAAAAACGTGTAGGTATTTTCTGGTAGGCGGGCCGTAAGACGAACGCCGCAGGTGCCACGACCGAGCGTTTGCCTCTGGCCGGATGGGCGGTTGACCCCCCGGAATCAGAATCCGGAATTTAGCTTTGACGACCTCGAACTCGTCAAAAGCGCAACGCGCCTAGCAGGTACAAGATCAACAGAATCAGCAGGACTGTGCCCACCACTCCCAAACCACCGCCGGTTCCCCATCGTGAGTACCCGTAATATCCACCACCGCCTGCAAACAGAAGCACGACCAGGATGATAATGATTAGCAACATGAAATTTCCTCCTAAGTGAAGTCGAAATGCTGCGCTTTGGCAACCGCTCGAAATCTGTCCCTGATGTATCGGAATTCCGTCTCGATTTTCCTGATGCTCCTAGTAATTTCGATAGCGCAGGTCAGACCGGGTGTAGATGGACGTCTTCTTGCAGTTCGGACACTCGAAACTGAGGCCTTCTAATGGAAACGGTTTAGGCGGCCACTCGAACGGATTAGAGTCCGCATCGGAGAAGCTTTCGCTCGGGATTTTCGCGTAAACATAGGCTTGCTTGCACTCCGGACAATCCAGGATCCAGCTAGCCATCTTGTTTCCACTCCGCGATCCATTGGATAGAGGATTAGATTCGGCATCCCGCTTCCTCGTCACATATCCGCAAGATAACGCTGCCGCGGAAATACGCGGATTCTTGCCGCGTTTCCCAAACGCAGATTTCCGAGAACCTAGGAAAGTTTTCAGTTCGGCGAGCAGCACATGGCGGGACAAACTGAGGAGGGCCGTTTGTAGTGCGAAGCGGCCTTAGCGTTTGTTGGCAAGTACTTCGAACAGGGGTGACACTTTGTTCTTTATCAGCTCTGAATCAGTGGCACTTGCCGCTCCCCGAATCGCTGAAGGATTTGCCGGCTTCGGGAATAAATTGCCAATCATAACTGTCCGCATGCAGAGTCAGTTTCAGAACGCCAAAAATAGCGGTCATGCGCACTTCGCTGTTCGGCTCCGGCGTTACGGTAAAGGTCCTCTCGTGATTTCCGCCGGTTCCCACGACGAATTCGCGTATGCCGCGCGCCGGGTCGCCTCTGCCGTAAGGATCCTGCGGCGCGAAACGCTCGTAATCGTGATCGTGGCCGTTCAGCACGATCGTGGCGTTCGCGTTGTATAAGTCATGCCAAAACGGAATGAAGTCCACATCGTCGCCGTGCGCAGCGCCGGAGCTGAATAGCGGCTCGTGCCAATAGGCCAGCGTGCACGCAGCGGGATGCGCGTGCAAATCCTCGCGCAGCCATTGCTCTTCCGGTGAACCTGTCTGGCATCCCCCGATGTCTTTGCATTCACCATTCAGTGCAAGGATGTGCCACGCACCGAGGTCGTAGCTGTAATAGCCTTTCTTGGGATCGCCAGCGGCTGCCCCGAAATAATCGAAATAGGGAGTCGCGCCTGCGGAATGGAATTCATGATTCCCCGGAGCCGGCCGGGTTCTCCACTTGAACGCGCCCCACGTCTTGTCGTAACAGTTGGCGAATTCTTCCGCCGTTCCGTTCGACAACGCCAGGTCGCCAATCGCCACGACGGTTCCTGGGATTCCTTCGATGATTTTTGCGGTCGCCTGCGCGCCGGCGATCATTTTGCAATTGGCAATGTCCCCGGCCGCAAGCAGGACGGATTTTTTTTCTTCACTTCGGCGGCGTGGGCTGCTTGCCCTGGCCGATTCGCCGCAGCAAAGGCCGGATTCGTTAGTCTGCCGGATACGGCGAACACAACTCCAATCATTATCGCGGTGCATACTAAATTTCTCGTCAAAATTCCTCCCGGTAAATTGCGGGACCGTTCTTCTAGAACTTGAACCTCATCATGAATTGGATCTGACGAGGCAAGCCAGTTCCCGTGTTCGGCGACGCATCGTTGTCGTTGTTGTTATTGAAATTGACGGTGGTATTGATGACGCCGAAACCCGGCCGGGGCGTCACGAAACCCGTGGTCGAGGCCGCTGGGTCGTAGTTCACTCGCAACACGCTCGGGTCTCCCAGCTGTATGTGGTTAAGAACGTTGAACGCTTGCACCCCGAATTGGATCGAGAAGCGCTCTGTAATGCGCGTTTCCTTTTCGAGGGCCAGGTCGATTTGCCAGGAAGGCAGGGCGCGAATCACGCCGTTGCCCTCGTCGCCGAAGCGAGTGAAGTTCCCATTCGCATCGACGGGCGGAGCCTGGAAAGCGGCGGCGTTAATCAACGGCACTCCATTGTGCCCGCCACCGGGCAGAGTCAAGGGCACGCCGGGAACAAGGTCGGGCCGCTGGTCGGTTGATCGTTGCCGTCGGGAAGCAAGAGCGTATCGTTGCCGGGAAGCCGCATGGTCACTGTGAGGGGATGCCCGGTGTGCCAAATGCCCACGCTGCTGACTGTCCAGCCACCGGCAATTTTCCCCATCGCACCGGAGTCGTTCATGTGAGCTTTGCCCGGCCCAAAAGGAAGCTGATACACCGCATCGGCGACGAAATTGTGGCGTATGTCGAACACGCTTGGCCCTTTGTCACAAGCCAGGCAGTTGATGTTCTCGGGCCCGTTCGATTCGCCACCGCCCACGGAACCATCGTTGATGGAGTGCGAAAAGGTGTAGCGCGATTCAAAGGAAAGGCCGCTATTGAAATGCCGCTCCAAAGAAAGTCCCAACGCGTTATATGTGCTTGAGCCGATGTCGCTCTTGTAGTCGACGGAGCCGTACGGGTCAGGATTGTTCGGATCGGGAAAATACTGATCCAATGGCCGCACGCAATCGCCGGTATTCGGATCGATAACGACTGGAGTCAGGCACAGATTGACTGCTCCACGAGAGAACAATCGCACGCCATGGCTTCCCAGGTACGACGCCGAGAAAAGAAAATTGCCTGGAATTGCCTGCTCGACCGTCAGGCCCCACTCCTCGGCATAGAGATCCAGGCGTCCTTCCCGCTGTAAGGTGCGAGGATGGTTCGCTGCTTTCTGGAGGCCATTGGTACCGGTGAAACCCGAGAGATCCGGTATCGCTTGCTCATAAGCGGGGGCTCAGCGGGATCGTCCCGCTGGACGGTACGACCGAGGCGCGAAACGTGTCGCTCTCGAGACCCGCGTTCAGATCGTCATTCTGCGCCGCGCCATGATAAATGCCGAATCCGGCGCGGATTACTGTTTTTCCGTGAAACCTGTCCGGTGCCCAAGCCGCACTTACGCGCGGGTCGAAGTTCTTGTAATTCGGATTGTACAAAGTTGGATTCGTCGGGCACGGCGGCGTATTGACCGGAGCCGGAAATGGAGTATTGGCCGAGCCCGAACCAAGGCAGGCTCCGTGAAACTGGTTCAAGTCGAAGACGGTGGTCCGATTGATGGCCTCATGCGCGACTCCGTAGTAATCCCATCGAAGTCCCGCGGTCACCGTGAACGTTGGGGTCACTTTCCATTCGTCCTGGAAGTACGGCATATAAAACGTGCGTCGAAGCGCATGGCAGCACCACGGTGCAATAAAGTTAATGTCTGAAAGCGATGCGGATATCAAGCTCTGGTCATCCGAGAAGTCGAGGCTGTTGTCCGCTGTTTGGCCTTGATTAAGGCGGATGCGGCGAATCTCCATGCCCATTTTGAACGCGTGGCGTCCACGGGTCCAGATCAGGTTGTCAATCACGCCGAAGGTGCTTCCAATTTCGATATCGGCGGTTTCGTTGGGAATTCCGGCGAAATTATTGGTGTTTACGGCAAATGGGAGGGTGCTTCCCTGTGGATTATGGAAGGGCGAGCGATTGATGTAGACCTTCGTCTCGTTGAAGACATTGGGGGTAAAAACGTGTTGAAGAGCGACCAGATAATTCGCCGGATGATTGATGGTCTGCGAGCTGTCGAGCCCCGCGGTTACGCCGATTTGCGAGAACACCAGGCTGATATCGCGCTGGGCCCGGACATAGAGCGTTGTTTTATCGCTGAACTTATGGTCGATGCGCGCCAGCCAGGTATCTTCGTGAACGGTTGTTTCGATGGCATGAGTGAAATTTTCAATGTCGTTGGCCTCGTTCGGATCGCTGGAGCAGCCTGGACAAGGGCTGAAGGCGCTATCGGGAAAAACAATCTTTGGGGTGCATCCGCCAACAGTTCCGGTTGAGGCGCGCCACGGAAATCCCTGAAGGATGGTGCACATTTGCGGCGAAGGTCCATCGCCGTTTCGTCCATTGACCAGGATGTCGCTAACCAGGCTGGCGCTCGGCACAAAGATGACGCCGCTGGACGTGTCCTCCTGCAATTGGCGCAGCCCTTCGTAGCTCAAAAAGAAAAACGTCTTGTCCTTTTGGATTGGACCGCCGACGGTCATGCCGTACTGGCCCATCCGGAAGGGGAGAATGGCGGGATTCCCGTTTGCGTCGAAATCGTTGAAGTTACGAGCGTCAAAAGTCGAATTTCTGAAATAGCCGAAAACGGTTCCATGGAAGTCGTTCGTGCCGGACTTTGTGACTACGTTGATCTGCCCGCCGGTTTGCGTGCCGTACTCGGCATCATATAACGCGCTGTTGACGCGGTACTCCTGGACCGCGTCCTCGGAGATTTGCAAGCGGACTTGGGATTTCTGCGCCTGCTCCTGAATGCCTCCGGCATCGACTCCATCGAAGTTGAAATTGTTGTCGTCGCGCGCGCGGCCCGCGAAGCGTATCGTCCGCTGATCGCCGCCGCCGTCATCCTGAGCAAACGGAGCGAGCAGTGTCAAACCGGACCAGTCACGGCCATTCACCGGCAAGTTGGCGATTTGGTTGGTGCTTATGACGCTTGCGGCGGCAGCGGAAGTCCGCTCGACGGGACTTGCGCCTGCTTCAACTACCACTTTTTCGTCAACCGCGCCGACTGCGAGGCGTATATCCAGCGTGTGCGTCTCGCCGACCCGCAGCGCGACGTTTTCCACGTCCCGAGTCTTGAAACCGGAACTTGAGGCGCTGACTGTGTACTCGCCGACCGCGAGACCGGGGAAAAGATAATACCCGTGGGAATTGGTTTTGCGTGTTTGGCTCACGCCGGTGGCAAGCTCTGTGACGCTGATGCTTGCGCCGCCAATGGTTCCGCCGCTGGGATCGGTGACCGTCCCCTCCAGAGTGGCGCGGTCCGTCTGCGCTGCCGCGGGTTGCACATTCAAGATAAATAGAAGGATAACTACCAATATGAGAAAGGCGCGCCCCACGCAAACACGAATCACTTCTGAGGTAGACACTGAGGTCCTCCTTGGTTGCTTGTCCCTAAACCTTTTGGGAATAAACGATCGCCAACTCGCAAATCCGCATCAAGACGGCCACAGTCTTAAGCTTTCAACGTCAACGTTCGATGAATCAGGTTTGAATTCTGCGTTAAAGGGAAACGAGCTAGAGGGCCGGGGAAACAGGTCCTTCTTCGCTCAGATTCGCTCGAAAAAACAGCGGACTAGAGTCGCGGCCAACCTGTCATTGTTGGTGTATTCTGTCGCGCTACCGTGAGTCGGGAGGACTTCAATTCGCAAATATAATCTGGCGCTGATTGGATTCGGAAACGTTGGCAGGGAATTTGTGCGTTTGCTTGTGGCGAAGGAGGCCGAGCTTCGTCAGAATTATGGCATCGAGTGGAGTCTAACAGGAGTGGCGTCGCGGCGAATCGGCTGGATCGCTGACAAAAATGGCCTCGATACAGCAGCAACTCTCGCACAACGCTGGCCGGAATGTCGCAACGTGAACACCCCGCAAAATGTTCGCGAGTGGATTGCCGCATCGCGAGCCGATGTTGTGTTTGAGGCCAGTTCGCTCAATCGCCACACAGGTCAGCCCGCGATCGATCATCTGAAAACGGCGCTCGAATCCGGCGCTCACGCCATCAGCGCAAACAAAGGCCCGGTCGTGCACGCCTATCGCGAGCTTTGCGAAGTGGCGGAGAAAAATAATCGCAAGTTCTTTTTTGAATCAACCGTGATGGACGGCACGCCGATTTTCTCGCTCTTTCCGCACTCGCTGCCCGCCGTTGAGCTGCGCGGCTTCCGCGGAATTTTGAATTCGACCACGAACGTTGTGCTGACGGAAATGGAAAAGGGCCTCGACCTGGAGCAAGCTGTGAAGAAGGCCCAGGAAATCGGCGTCGCGGAAACGGATCCGTCGGACGATCTCGACGGCTGGGACGCAGCCGTGAAAGTCGCCGCGCTC
>JBOGNJ010000264.1:0-5708 GCA_050746905.1 Candidatus Acidiferrales bacterium | reverse complement strand
TCTCATATCATAATGGAGTGGCGCGCATGACGGCACGAACATCCAAGTTGACCGTTTCCTTCGCAGCGGCGATTCTTCTGCTCGCGGTTGCTGGAATCGCACATGCCCGATTTCTTCACCATGTCGCTCCGCAAAACATTCCATCAGTTCGGCAACCTCTCGGAAGCTATCTTGGCTTCGACCGCAACGATTATCCGGGCAATGCGGCGCTCGATGCTCTTGCGAAAGATTTTGCATTCTCCGGCTACTGGCTGAATGCCCCGCCCGGCGAAAAGTCGGATTCATGGCAGGGCAAACGCGCGGTTTTGCGCTCGCATGGTTTCGGATTTTTGGTTCTGTTCAACGGCCGCATGGATAAAGAACTGAAGTCCGCTCAAGATCCAAAAACTCTTGCTTCAACCGACGCAACCGCTGCGGTCAATGCCGCGAAGCAAGAAGGCTTTCCTCGCGGCACCATCATTTTTCTCGATCAGGAAGAAGGTGGCCGAATGCTTCCTGAGCAGCAGGCTTATCTATACGCCTGGATCGACGGCGTCAATTCGTCCGGTTACAAAGCAGGCGTCTATTGCTCCGGGATAGCAGTGCAAGAATCGGCCGGCGTCGAAATCATCACTGCAAACGACATTCAGAACAACGCCCACGGCCGCAAAATTGATTTCTTCATCTACAACGACGTGTGCCCGCCCGCGCCCGGCTGTGATCTCGACACTGTACCTTTATTGCCCGATCAGAGCGGCGTGTCCTCCGCTACAGCCTGGCAATTCGCGCAGTCGCCGCGCAGGCCTGAACTCACCGCGCTCTGCCCCTACCAATATAATTCCGACGGCAATTGCTACGCGCCGCTGCCCGGAAATCAAAAGGTGTTTCTGGACCTGGACTCCGCGGCGTCGCCCGATCCCTCGCACGGCCGCTAAACCAGGGATAAAAGTTTTGACGGAAATTTACTGCGTAGCGGTTTTTTCGCCGAGCTTGCGCATGCGCTCGCGCAATTTCTGGCGTAGGCCCGTGGGCGCATTCGGATTGAACGCCACCAGATACCACAGCGGCTGCGTGCGATCCTTACTCAGCGACGTCAGCGTAGCCGCGTCGGCATTCGGATGGCGCGCGATGTTTTCGCGGATCGCGGCGTACTCATGCTTCGCCAGACGCCGCAGCGTCTTCGCGGAAACTTTCGGATGCTCGCTGATCAATCGGAGCAAATAAAAATCTTCCTTCGGAGCTTCGCGCGAAAGCTTTTCAAGCGCTTCCGCTTTCACCTCCGCGCTTAGAACAAAGCCGACTTTCTCATCCCATGAAGTGTTGATGCGGTTGAGTTCCTGCGTCCGCGCATGGATAAGTTGCTCGACCACGCGCCGCTCCTGTTCCAGCCGCCCGTGAGGCAACGCGCTATGCTCCACCGAATCGAGCACGCGCAACAGATGCTGCCGTTCACCGAAAACCACTTGAGAGGTTCGCGGAGCCTTCGCTTTCCCTGCGTTATGCACCAAGTCCGAGCGTCTCATGATCGCCTCACTACTCTCCGCATGCGAGCGACACCGCAAAATTCCATTTGTATTTATGGCGGGATGTCCCCAAGTATGCGGCTCCTATTCATGCCTCGCGCGGTGCGCGCTTTTCTTTCGTCACAGATTATGTGTCGCGTCGCCGGGACTGTAAAGCCGCCGCGCGCGCGAAGTTCCTCGATTGCAATACCCTCTCTGGCACTACACGTGAGACTGCCCGGACCCGGTACACCACATGGGCCGCCAGAGTTATGGTGTTGATGGGATGTTCCAATACAGGTAACTTTGAACCGCACAATGATTTTGATTCACGGGGGAGCAATCGCCGATGAGCGTTTTTGAAGAGCACCGCGACGAACTCGAGCATTACGAAACGATGATGGGCCCGCAGCGCGGCCGCCTTGCCGTTTCGCTCGACATGCTGACGAACGCCATGGTCCTCGTCGGCCAGCATGGAGTCTATTGCCACGGCGCGGGAAATCCCGCGACGCCCTCAATGGACATCCGCATCATCAGCTCCGAATTGCAGAAGGCCAAGCAATTAATTCAGAGCGTGATGGAAACTCTGCGCGCCGAACGTTGACTTGACTTTGCGCTACCAATACAATTCGCTCGCGGGCGGCGACGCCGCAAGCGCAACATGACCGACAAAGATCCCTTCATCGGAAAAACAGTTTCGCACTACCGCATCGTCGAAAAGCTCGGCGGAGGCGGTATGGGTGTCGTCTACAAAGCCGAGGATGTGAACCTTGGCCGCATGGTCGCGCTGAAATTCCTGCCCGCGGAATTGGTGCGTGATCCGCAGGCCCTCGAGCGTCTCCGCCGCGAAGCGCGCGCCACCTCGGCGCTAAGCCACCCGAATATCTGCACGATTCACGATGTCGGCGAAGACGCGGGCCGCACCTTCATCGTCATGGAGTATCTCGACGGGCAGACATTGTGGCGTCGCATCGGCGGCCAGCCGGTACCGCTCGAGATGCTGCTCGACTGGAGCATCGAAATCGCCGACGCGCTCGACGCGGCCCACGCGCAACGGATCATCCACCGCGACATAAAACCAGGGAACATTTTCATCACCACGCGCGGCCACGCCAAGATTCTCGATTTCGGGCTCGCCAAGCAGTCTGCCATCGAGCATGGGCAGACTGTGACCGCGCCAGCCCGTGAAGCCGCACCAATCCGCGAACAAGACCTCACCAGCCCTGGCCAGGCTGTTGGAACCGTCGCGTACATGTCACCCGAGCAGGCGCGCGGCGAGGAACTCGACACCCGCACCGACTTGTTTTCCTTCGGCGCAGTGCTCTACGAAATGGTCACCGGCTGCTCGCCCTTCTCCGGCCACACCACGGCCATCATCTTCAATGCGATCCTGGAGAAGGCGCCTGTACCCCCCGTACGGCTGAACCCGCAAATTCCCGCGGAATTGGAGCGCATCATTAGCAAGGCGCTCGAGAAAGATCGCGACGTTCGCTACCAGCACGCGTCGGAACTGCGCGCTGACCTCAAGCGCCTTAAGCGCGATTCCGATTCGAGTCGCCGCGTCCCGGCTGCGTCGTCCGGCGATTCCGCGCCTTGGTCAGCCGCCAGCGCCGCTCCTCTTCGGAATCCAGTTTCTTCGCCATCCGCCGCCCAGGCTTCGGGTTCTTCCTCCGTCGTCGCGATCGCACGTCAGCACAAATTCGGCCTTGCCACCACTCTGCTCATCATTCTGGCGCTCGCAGGCGCCGCCTCTTACGGAATCTATACCTTCCTGCATCGCGCCACTTCTCTTCCGTTCCAAAACTTCACTATGTCGCAGATCACTAGCAGCGGCAAAGTAACTCAAACGGCAATTTCTCCGGATGGAAAATTCCTTCTAACGGTACAAAAGGATCAAGGCCAGCAGAGTCTTTGGCTCCGCAACATCCCCAGCGGCAGCGACGCTCAGGTTGTCGCGCCATCGGGGCAGTCACTCGGCGCACCGACGTTTTCGCCTGACGGAAACTACTTCTACTTCCGCCAGTCACACGGAGGGGAATCTTTCGACTTGCTGCGCGCACCCGTTCTCGGAGGCGCGCCGGCGCTTATCGCGCGGGACGTCGACAGCAACGCCACCATTTCCCCGGATGGCAAGAACATCGCCTACGTGCGCGCTAACGACCCGGAAGTGAATAAGTGGCGGCTTTTGGAAGCAACCGCTGACGGCGGCGACGAGCAAACGCTGCTCATCACTCCCGGACAACGAGTTCCCAGCTACATCGGCTGGTCGCCGGACGGCAAGGACATTGCCCTGTCTATGGGCGATCTTCCCGATGTTGGCATCTTCATGTTCGACCTGGCAACTCGCAAAGTGAATCCTTTTGTTTCTTTCAGTGATAAGTTCGCTTTGCAGTTTTCCTGGGCTCAGGACGGCCGCTCGATTTACATGGTCTATCCCGTGGCGCAAAAGCCCTTCTCACTCAAGAGCAAAGTCGGCGTTGTTTCGTATCCCGAAGGCAATTTCCGCCCCATCATCAGCGACGTCAACGACCACATCGACGTCACCCTTTCCGCCGACAGCGCGACTCTTGCCACGGTGCAGGATATATCAGCAAGCGAAATCGATATCCTCCAGGGAAGCGGCGCTGGCGCCCCTGCTCGCGTCCCGGGTATCCCAAGCCAGACCGTGTTTCCGGCTCTGGACTGGACCTCCGATGGCCAGCTCCTCGTCTCTGAAGGCCTTCGCCTAGTTCGCATGAACATTGACGGCAGCAGCGCTCAGACCCTTCTCAGCGACTCGAACAGTTGGGTCAACGACATGCACTCGTGCGATTCCGGCCGTTTTGTCGCCTTTACTTGGTTTCTCCACGATGACAGCGGCGACGTCAACAGAATTTGGCGTGCTAACCCAGATGGTTCCAATGCAACTGCGCTCACTCTGCATCAGGACGTCAAGTATCTGTTGGGCTGCGATGCCAATTGGCTCTACTATCTGCCTAACAACCTGGCGAAGCTTCAACGCCTGCCGGTCAGCGGCGGGAAACCTGAAGCGGTGCCAGGTATGAGCGGGATTAAGGGTCTGCAGAAGGATGAGGCGCTTTCGCCCGACGGCAAGACAATGGCGATATACGCGCCTCAGGGTGATCCGAACTCTCGAACCTACGCCAATACGATCGCCTTTCTCGACATGGATGGGAAAATGCCTCCGCGGTATATCACCACAGATCCTCGCTGCGGGGTCGGCTTCGCTGTTCCCGGACCTGCAGCATGGGGCGGCTTCCACTTCACCCCCGATGGCAGAGCCATCGCCATGATTATGGAAGACAAAGGCGTGGACAACATTTGGATTCAGCCTATCGACGGCTCAAAGGGCCACGCCCTCACCCATTTCGATTCTATGCAAATGCAGGATTTCCGCTGGTCCTTTGACGGCAAACACCTCGCCCTCATCCGCACCGACTACTCCGGCGACGTCATCCTGGCCCGCGACTCCATCCGATGACCTCACTGCAATTGAAGAAACGGATTCGTCTCGCGTTCTTCCGCGAGCGTCGTTGTAGGCCCATGACCGGGAAAAACAATCGTCTCGTCTGGCAGCGCGAGCAATTTCGTGCGAATCGAGCGAATAATTTCCGGATACGAACCGCCCCACAGATCCGTGCGTCCAATCGAGCCCGCGAAAAGCGTGTCGCCCGCGAAGAGCCAGGGCGCCGAATTGTCAGCGTGTACGTTTGTCTTAACAGGCTGCCCAGCCGTCGCGCGATTCCCTTCTTCTTTGCGCGCGGCAAACGGCAAGTACAAGCTGATGCTCCCCGGTGTGTGTCCAGGCGTGTGTAACACGCGCGCTTCGTACCCGCCCCAGCGCACCACGTCGCCTTCCGCGAGCAAATCGTCAATTTTCGCGAGCGGAGGCGGTGCGACGCCCAGAAATTGCGACTGAATATCCATCGCGCGATAAAGTTCGAGGTCGCCTTCGTTCATGAAAACTGGCGCGTGCGTCACGTCGTGCATTTTTTTCAGCCCACCCACGTGGTCGATGTGCGCATGCGTGCTGACAATCGCCGTCACTTTCAGTTTATGCTTCGCGATCAGCGCCAGAATCCGCTCCACTTCATCTCCCGGGTCAATCACGATGGCTTCGCGCGTCTCCGGATCCCCGAGGATTGAGCAGTTGCATTGCAGCATCCCGACCGGGAGAATTTCGTGAATCAGTCGACTCGCCATTTCCGTCAGTATAACAACAATTCC
>JBOGNJ010000263.1:0-2857 GCA_050746905.1 Candidatus Acidiferrales bacterium | reverse complement strand
TCCAGCGCGCGGCAGAGGAATGCGAGCGTCCGCGCGCGCCTTGCGACTGGCCCCCTTTCATTGCGGACATGGCATCGACGCGCGTGGAGCGGAGCGCGGGCAAAATTCCGAAGAGCAAACCGCAGAGCACGGCGATGGCGATGGTGAAGGCGAGAACGCGGCCATCCACCTTCAGATCGAGAAATACCGGACTCTGCTGTGTGGAAACGAAGCGCACCAGCAGCGTGCTGCCCCATCGCGCGAAAAGAACGCCGAGAATAGCGCCAAGCCCAGAAAGCACAATGCTTTCCGTGAGCACCTGACGAATCAAGCGTCCACGCGATGCGCCGAGAGCAAGCCGCACGGAGACTTCTTTCTGGCGCGCCGCAGAACGCGCGAGCAGCAGGCTGGCGATGTTTGCGCACGCGATCAGCAGGACCAGCCCCACGACGAACATCAGGATTCCCAGCGGTTCGCCGTATTGTTCGCGCACACGATGGAAACCTCCGGTGCCTGTGGCACCAGCAGAAATGTCAAATGTGTACTTTCGAAATATATCCTGGTACTTAGCGGGCCAATCCTGAGGCACGACTGCGCCAAAGAGCGGCGGGGATAAAACTTTCATGCGCGCATTGGCCTGCTCGACGGTCGTTCCCGGCTTCAAGCGGCCCATCATCATCAGCCACCAGTCGTCGCGTACATCGAGCGCGGAATCCTTGCCGTTCAGGATGGCTTCCGCGCAGATTGGTATCGCCACGTCCAGCTTTTCGCCAACATCCGTGCCGAAGAAGCCGCGCTGAGCGACACCGACAATCGGAAACGCATGGCCATTCAATCGGATGAGGCTGCCAACAGCTTTCTCGGCGCCGGCGTAGCGCGACTGCCAAAAACCATAGCCGAGGACGGCGACCCCACTGCATCCACGGACGTCGTCCGAAGCAGCAAACAATCTCCCCGCAGCGGGGTGCACACCGAGCGTCGTGAAGTAATCGCCGCTCGCGTAAACGCCAGCGATATTCTGCTCTTCGCCTCCCTCGGCAAGATTAAAAGTTGTCGGCATCCACGCAAACACGCCGGAAAAAACATCCTGATGGTCCCGCACTTGCTCCCAGATGGGATTCGTGACGCTCGCCCGCGGATTGGCCGACGACGGCGAGCGAAATCTGATCTGCGCAAGCTGCTCGGGATTCTGCACCGGCAGCATGCGTAGCATAACGGCGTCGACGAGGCTGAAGATGGCGGTGTTCGCGCCAATGCCGAGGGCCAATGTGAGAACAGCGACGGCGGTGAAGCCGGGGGATTTGCGCAACATGCGAAGAGCAAAGCGTAAATCTTGAAGCAGCGATTCGAGGAAGTGCGCGCCGAGGGCTTCGCGACATTCCTCCTTGAATTTCTGGTAGCCGCCGAACTCGATGCGCGCGCGGCGTTCGGCTTCGGCGCGAGCGAGGCCGGAGCGCTCGAGATCGTCGGCACGTGACTCGATGTGCGCGCGAAGTTCGGCGTCCATCTCGTCAATGCGTGAGCGGTGGAAAAGAGAGGAAAGCATTGAACGAAGATGCGACAGGAGTTTCACGATTCCCTCCTATTCATAGCGCAGAGCGACCATGGGATCAACGCGCATCGCCCGCCGCGCCGGAATGTAGCACGCGAGCAACACGACGGCGACGAGAACGATGATGGCGAGGGCGAGCGTTGATGGATCGTTGGGTTTGAGGCCGAAGAGAAGGCCCTTCGCCAATCCCGAAATCCAGATGGAGCCGAGGAGTCCGGCAGAAACGCCAACGCCGAGAACAATCGCCGCATCGCGCATGACGAGGCGAAGAATCGAACTTTGCTGCGCGCCGAGCGCCATGCGAATGCCGATTTCGTGCGTGCGAAGAGTGACGACGTAAGCCATCACTCCGTACAAACCGATGGCGGTGAGCAGGAGCGCAAGGCCACCGAAGAATCCGGAGAGGACCGCCATTAAATGCTGCTGCAGGATGGAATCGTCGGCTTCCTGTTTGAGCGTAGTGAATCGCAGCGATGCAAGTTTGTTGACGCTGGCCATCGCGCCGCGGATGGCGGGAATCAGCGAGGACGGCGGCATTGCAGTGCGAATCTCAAAGGCGGTGCCTTCACTAACATTTTTCTGGATCTGGGACAGCGGAAAATACGCTTCGGGCGTGGGATCTTCTTTCAGCGAACTGTACTTCGCATCCTGCACCACCCCGATGATTTCCGTCGGCTCCTTGAGCATTTCACTCGTCCCGGACCCAGCTGTGCCGACCATCAGATGCTGGCCGATGGGACTTCGGCTGCCGAAGTAACGCCGGGCCAGCAATTGATTGACGATAACGATGGGCGTCGAAGTTGCCGAATCGCGCGCGTCAAACGCGCGTCCCTCCAGCAGACGTGTCCGCATGGTCTCGAAGTATCCGGGTGTCACCCAGTTCAGCAAAGTGTCTAGCTCAACGCCGGGATGTCCAGGGACCGTCACATCGTTGTCCCATTGACGGCCGGAGAGCGGCGTCATCCAACATTGGCTCGCCGACACAACACCGGGGAGCGCTCGCAATTTCGCCAGCATTTGGCTATATAGCGGAGCGCGGGAGAGGTCTGGGATTCCCGCATTGTGAATATTCGTTTTGACCATGAGGACATTGTTGCGGTCGAAGCCCGCGTCGAGAGTCATGAGATTCGCGAATGTGCGAATGAAAAGGCCGGTGCCGATGAGAAGAATCAGTGATAGGGCGACTTGGGCGGCGACAATCCAGCGCGCGGCAGAGGAATGCGAGCGTCCGCGCGCGCCTTGCGACTGGCCCCCTTTCATTGCGGACATGGCATCGACGCGCGTGGAGCGGAGCGCGGGCAAAATTCCGAAGAGCAAACCGCAGAG
>JBOGNJ010000262.1:0-5396 GCA_050746905.1 Candidatus Acidiferrales bacterium | reverse complement strand
ACTGCCCGTGGTTCCACAAAGGTTGCATCGCCACAACGGCGAACACAGGCTCCCTCGGCAGCCCGACAGCCAACTTCGTAGCTCAATCCACCAGCAGCATTAACTATTCAACGGGCTCGGTCACCATCAGATTCGCGACGGCTCCGGCGCTGGGCGTTTCCATCACGGCCAATTATGTTCACGGCGGCTGGATGGCGGGCGGCACCGGGCTGATGGACGAAGACGGTTCGCATACCTCTTGGATGGGCACCAATCCTTATTGTTTGGAAGGAGCGGATCCCAATTATCCGGCCTACTTCGCCTGTGCAGGGGGAGGGGGAAATAGCGAGCCCGCACCGAATGCCAATCCTAAATTCGGCGCGGACTTGGACAATTGGGTTTCCCAGTGGGCCGCGGAATACTTCAAGACCATGCACGACGACCTGAGGGCTAAATCGAAGGTGCCATATTTAGGACTCGATACAATAGGCGCCTGGGGTGGCCCGGCCTACAGCAAGTTCCTGGAAGGAGCGGCACCCTACCTCGACGGAGCGTACGTGCAACTCCTGTATTCAGCAGTTCCCACCCCGGGAATTTTTCAGTCCTCCTACCAGTACACCACCCAATATTTGGGCGATGTACCGCTGCTGGATTTCGTTACCCTTATTGCAGAATCGGATTCGTCCATGTCCTGCCATAGCGCAACGCCCTTCGAGAATTTCCCCACGCAAGCGGCTCGCGGCCAGGAATACTACAACACGGTCAGCTATCTGCTGTCGACGCCGGGATACAACGGCACGATTCCATTTGTGGGATTCAGCTGGTGGAGCTGGCAGGATTTCCAAAGCTCAAATCAAGGCCTCGTCTCCATCCATGATAACGCTTACGACGGGATAGAGGATGTTACTTCGTCTGTGCTCTGCGACGGCGCCTACACATCCAGCGCGAGATGCGGAGGAGAAGCAGCCAATTACGGCGACTTGATTACACCAGTGCGGAATGCTAATTTGTACTGGATTCTGCACTGATAACCGGACGCCATCCGTGATTGGCATTCTCCGCGTTATCAGAAAGCAGGACGTGTCGTATGAAACTGGCGTTCTCCGCGAGGATATTCTTCGCGTCTGCCTAGCAATTTTGCCTCGTGGGAAGGCCCATTATCTTTCAGTTTCCGTTTGTAGTGGCTCTGCGGCGCAGCGAGAGCAGAGATCAAAAACGGTGGCGAAAAACTTCTCCGGCGTAAAACCGAGGGAGGCTTCCTTGGCTTTGCGGCCGAGCGAACGGGCAAAATCCCGATCGTCCATGACTTTCTTAATGGACTCCCGCAATGCCCCGGCATCTCCTCGTGGGATCAAAATTCCTGTAACACCGCTCGTGACATAGTCGCCTGCGTCCAAATCTGTGACGATAATGGGTTTGCCGATTGTCATTGCGTCCAGATAGGTTTGCCTTCCTCCCACGTGGAGTAAACGATTCTTCAGCGGGACGACAATAAGACTGGAGTGCGCCATCAATTCCAGAAACCTATGTTTGGGAACAGGAGCCATAATTTCGATATTTTTCGGGATCTCGACATCCTTAAAGTGGTTTTTCTGGAAGGTGACGATGATGACTCGGTAGGGGAGGTCTTTGATTGCATCGATCAAGAAAGGATAGTCGCGATTGGCATCCCCTCCAGAAAAAATATATCTGTCGTCGCGGACATCGACTTCGGCGTTAAACACCGTCGCGTGGTCCGGGACGAAACGAAACTTTTGGGCTGGCACGTCGAGAATCCGCGAATATGCATCGATTTCCATCGTCCTGTGAACCAAGGCGTAGCTCGCTCCGTCAATGGCGAGGCGACAGATGGACCTCCGTAACGCCCATCCGAACCTGCCGCCTCTCTGGTAGATGAAAAAATTAAGGAAGATGTGGGGAACTCTTCGACGGCGGAAGATCCGTTGAGCTACGCCAAAAAACAGCGCAATTCGATCACTGCAGGTAAGAATCACGTCATACTTCTTGCTTAACCAGAATAAACGCCATGTCCAGAGCGCTTCTCGCCATAGCCGATATGATAAGGAGATATTTTTTCGCCAAAGTCTCTCGGTTTCGGCAGCGAGCGGTTCATAGAGATCGACCTTCCTAAGCCACTCTGGGTGGTTGTTCTTTCTGTAATATGTCAGTATGCGTGGAGGTCGTTCAGCGGGACTCTCATCGCTACTGTCGAGGCTGGCCACCGAACTCATTCCTTGGCAAGTAATATACTCGTTCTTAAAAGTCTCTGCGGGGATCTTATTAATATCGATGCGAGATAATTGTACAAATAGTGGGCTGAGTTCCGCGGACAGCGAACCTCTGCAATAAAGGCGGCCCGACCGACGCGCGAATTTGTCGGAAGGTTGGGATGGCGTTAACCGTCCCGGTCTTGCCGGAAGTGCTCTGCCGTCCATACGTCAAAAGATCGCCCCTTGACGCGCGGCTTCAACCAAATGATTCTATTGCTGTCCCGAGCAGATCTTACAGATTCTCTGGACCGGGATATGAAGTGACACTGACCCTGACCCTATGCGCGTGACCGCAGCCTCGGAAAACGATTCGCCGGACTGGGACAGCTTCGTGTCCGCGCACCCGCTCTGCGTCAATTATCATCGCTGGGCGTGGAAACGCGTAATCGAACAGGCATTCTGCTGGCAGACGTTCTACTTGACGGCCGGCGAAAACGCGAAAATCTCAGGTATCCTGCCGCTTGTCTGGCTGAAGAGCCGGCTATTCGGCAATTTTCTATGTTCGTTGCCTTTTTTCAGCGAGGCGGGACTTGTCGCCGAAACTCCGGCGGCCTGCGAAGCGCTCCTCGCGGAAGCGGTCCGTATCGCGCAAGACCTGAAAGCGGAATACGTCGAGCTTCGCCATCGGGAAAATTCCCCCGTGCCCTGGCCGGCGAAGACCAACAAGGTGACACTCGAGTGCGACGTTTTTCCGGATGCCGAGGAGAACATGCGTCACCTCTCCACCAAAATGAGAACCAATGTGCGAAGGTCGCTGAAATCAGGCCTCGATGCGGAATTCGGCGCGAAAGAATTCCTGAACGATTTCTATGAAGTTTTTTGCCTGAAAATGCGCGAACTCGGAACCCCCGTCTACGGCCGAAAATTCTTCGAGGCTATTTTGGAACATTTCCCGGGCGAGTCGTTCATTTGCCGCATCCGTCACCACGGACAGACGGTCGCTGCGGGGTTTCTGACTGGCTGGCGCGGCACGATGGAGGCAAACTGGAGCGCTGCTTCGCCGAAGGCCATGAATCTCCGCCCGAATATGTTTGAGTTCTGGCAGATGCTGTGCTTTGCGGGAGCAAAAGGCTACGACATTTTCGATTTCGGCCGTTCGTCTGTCGGCTCGGGAACTTACGAATTCAAGCAGCAATGGAACACGCGCGTTATCCCGTTGCACTGGAACTACTGGAACTCGTCCGCCGAGCAGGCCCCGGAATTGAATCCGGAGAATCCGCGCTATCGCGCCGCGATCTGGGCCTGGCAGCGGCTCCCTGTTTCTCTTACGAAGTGGATCGGCCCGCCGATCGCGCGCTGCTTGCCATGAGACACGCCACCGCTAAGGAGAACGGAGGCTGATGCCGGCCAATCCCGACCAAACGGCAAATTCCCTCACCGTCTCCGTCATCATTCCCACCAAGAATCGTCCCGTTGATCTGGCGCGGACGATTGAGACGCTCGTGGTCCAAACTGTCGCGCCCTTGGAACTAATCATCGTGGATCAGAGTGCAGAGAAAAGTTTCAATCAACCCGTCCCTTTTCCTCTGCGCTGGATTCATGAGCCAGCATTGTCGGGTTTATCCGAGGCGCGGAATGCGGCGTTCAAACAGGCAAGTGGAGACATCTGGCTGTTCCTCGACGACGACGTCCTCTTGGAGCCGGATTTCATGGAGGAAATCCTTAAGCCCTACGATTCTAACGTGACGGGAGTTTCGGGAATTATCACGAACTATTCGCTTCCGCCGCTCAGGCGGCGTCTCTGGGAGACTGTCTTCCAGCGCGGCCCTTTCCGCGATGAGAGGCAGGCCATTTATCGCAATGCAGGCCGGCTGGGCGACGCAAAACCGATTCGCGTGCGGCAATTCGGAGGCGGCCTAATGAGCTTCCGTGCTTCCGCGATTCGCGATCAGCGATTCGATCCTCATCTAACCGGCGCGTCGCCGGGGGAGGATATTGATTTTTGCGCCGGCTTGCCAAAAGGGAGCGTCTTGCTGATCGCTCCAAGAGCCCGTTTGATTCACAATCGAAGCCCCGAAAGCCGCGATCCGACCCATTGGATTAGCGTCGCTGCGCAAGTCGGCAGCTACATGCGCGAACGTCATTGGAAGAGGGGGCTGTGGAACAATCTCTGCTATGGCTGGCTAAGTGCAGGCTATGCGTTCATGGCTGGATTTTCTTCGTTGAAAAAGGGATCCACTGCGCCTTGGAAGGCGTGGCGCCAGGGAGTTCGCAAAGGCAAACAAATTGCGCTTGGCTCGAACTGAGCAGCCGGCCTTCGCGACTCCACCGCTCCCATCCTCTTATCGGGCAGGCGCGCGTGCGGCGCGCGGAGATTTCCACGCCGATAAATCCCGTCCCAGCATTTCTTCCAAGGCTTCCACCTCCGGCCGGAAGAACTCCCTCAGCCGCGCATCCGTCTCAGGCCGAAGCGGCTCGAACGCGGGACCGCCGCTGAACAGGAAATTCCTCAGCGCCGGCCTTTTCAAAATATTCACCACCGTGTAGAACCCTCGTTTCTGCAAACGGTCCCTTACAATTCGCGCCGTCCTTGCAAGTCGCGGATTTGTCGGAAGATTGGGGATCGCGTTGACCATCTTGTCTTGCGGCCTGGAATCACCAAGCGGAATCCTGGGAATCTGAATGAAATCGCACACGTCGTCCAGATAATTCTGCGGACTCGCCTTTAAGTCATCTTGGATAAGGACAAGCACATTTTCGTCGCCGAAAAGGCGCCGCCAGGCTGTGACATGAAAGACGTACCTCGCCCATTCCAAAATGTCCGCGCGTTTCTCCAGGCATTCCTCGAAGCTGCCGGAAAAGTATTCTCCTTCGCGCATTTTGCGGTAGTGCGAATAGGTTCTTTCCACCGGGTCCCGCAGCGTGCATATGATTTTGCAACCGGGAATGTCCCGCGCTATGCGCTCACGCGTTTCTGCTCCCAGGAAGTAATTTGGGCTGAATTCGCCCATGGGCCGGTCAGCCGCGCAATGCCGAAAGTGATCCGCATACCATTTGAGTCCTTTCTTGTAGTGCCAAACGAAAAAATCGGTTTCCTTTACGCCCTCGGGCAGGCCAACGTGCCCGGTCAGAACTTCATGCAGCCAGGTGGTTGCCGTTCGCGGCGGTCCCACGCCGATAAAATCCGGCAATCTCAACGAATCACGT
>JBOGNJ010000261.1:0-9103 GCA_050746905.1 Candidatus Acidiferrales bacterium | reverse complement strand
CAGGTTATATTCTTCCGAACCGCGCTCATCGCAGTGGCCCTCAATCGTCACGCTGACTTGCGGATAGGAGCGCAGAAATTCCGCGTCTTTCTGCAGCGCGTCACGGGAGTCAGTTCGAACATCTGACTTGTCGTAATCGTAATACACATCCTTGATGTTCTGGCTGAATAGAGCATTGATGTCGGGCGCGGCTGCCGCTGGAGCAGGAGCGGCCGCGGCAACAGTGATAGCCACGTTGGCCGTTGCTGTTCCGCCTGGGGCGGTTGCGGTAATCGTGTAGCTCGTCGATTGCGTCGGGCTGACGCTGGTCGATCCCTCCGCAGCCACTTTTCCCACGCCGGGTTGAAGGTCAAGGTCAGTAGCGTCGGTCGATGTCCAATTCAGCGTTGTACTTTGGCCCGGTTGAATGGACGTGGATGTTGCGCTCAATGTCACCGTCGGCTGTGCGGGAGCAGGTGCGGGAGCCGGAGCCGCTGGCGGTGCCGGTGCTACCTTCTTTTTGCAAGCACCAGCGAACACGAGAAACGAAAATGCGCTTAGCAACACGAGAAGCCTACGAATGGTACTGCTGTGCATCGAAAATCCTCCTCTTCGCGCCCTGGGCTGCGCGAGTGTTACAGAACAGGGCTTTGATTTATGTAAACAGCAACTGATTAAGGCAACCGCACCATGGGCAACTGCAAAAAAATCGCAATATAAATCACTTGAGCGACCAATTCGGCGATTCGTTCCTTCCGGTGGTGGTCAACACGCGCGGTTCGCTTCCGTCCGCCAACATGGTCCAAATCTGCAGCGAACCGGTGCGCGTCGACTCGAACACGATGTGCCTGCCGTCAGGCGCCCAACTGGGCCGCTCATTTTGGCCGGAATCGCGCGTCAATTCAGCGAGCTGATGGCTCGCCAAATCCATTATGTAGATATCATAATTTCCCTGCGGCCGCCGCCAGCTAAAAGCGAGAAGCTCGCCATTGGGCGACCAAGCCGGATCAATCACGTAGCCCGTGGCGGGCAGATCTTTTGCAGCCACGCCCGTCGCCGCGGAAAGCGGAATTTTTTGCACGTTTGAGCCGTCCGCGTTCATTTGGAATAAATCCGGTAACCCGCCCCGATCACTCACGAAAATAATCTGATTGCCTGTCTTGGGATTCCACGTCGGCGAAGTGCTCACGCCGACCGTGTACGTCAAGCGGCGCATGTGGCCGCCCGTCGTATCCGTGACGAAAATCTGGGGATCGCCTCCATGGCTGGACATGAAGGCCACGTCGCTGCCATTCGGCGAAAATGCCGGCGATGAATTCGTCCCCGGAAATCGCGGGAAGGACATCAGGCGGTTCGTCAGCGTCGAATACATGCAGATCTGCGCGGAGACGACGCGGCGATACGATTCGAAGCATGTGAAGGCAATGCGCGAGTCGTCAGGCGACCATCGCGGAGTCAAGGCCATCGAGCCCAAGTGTGTTAGCTGATGTTGATTGGCGCCATCGTAATCCATTTCCCAAATTTCCTTGTGCCCGCTGCGGTTGCTCACGAACGCGATTTTGGTTTGCGCGATTCCCGGCAAGCCTCCGCTCAAGCGCGAAATAATATCGTCGGCAAATTCATGAGCGAGTTGCCGCGCGCCTGCCTCCGTGGCGTCACCATTATAGATTTTTTCCAGAATCGAGAGCGGCGGTGTTTGCCTTACATCGTAAAGGTAACCTGCCAGCGACAGCGAAGTTCCATTCACGGTCAAATTGCCGAACGCGACCATCCATGCACTGGCGGGCGCCTGACTCCATTGTTCGGCGTTGAGTTCTCCGGGAACGCTGGGAGCGTTCGGGGGATAAAAGCTCGGGCTGACCATGTCGATGATTCCGGAATAGGACAGATCATCCATCAATACCTGGTGAAAAACGTCTTGAAGCGGGCCTGCCTGCGGATTGCGCGCAGCGAATTTCGGCACGGCCAGCTTTACTTTCGCGACGCCGAGGCCCGTGCCCGTTTTAATGACGCCTTGCGCATTTGCGCGTGGCGCGGCAGCGATGAAAATCACAACGATGAATGATGCCACTATTCCAATCAGCCGTTTCATTCTGAATTCCCCTCAGAGGTGGCCCAGGTTTTGTGTCAACAACTCCTTGTCAAGAAAGTCAAAAATCCGCGGCTCTGTTCACTGCCGGCGAAAATCGAACCAGAATTCCACATTCACATACGAACCGCTGTATCCCGGAGGCAAATGATCCAGCGGATTCGAGCTTTGCACGGCGCGGACCGCGGAGGAGTCCACGGACTGATTGCCGCTCGATTGCATGATCTGAACATTTGTTACCGTGCCGTCGCGCAGAATCTGGAAGCTGACGATGCAGCGCGGCGCCCACGGAATGGTGGGATCCACCGTTGATTCCAGCCAGTTGCTGCTGACGCGCCGCTGCACCGCTTCCACGTACCACGGAAACTGGAAGCCGAAACTGCCGCCGCCGGTGGTTCCCTGAACGCCCATCCCGCCGCGCGTTGCTTGGTTCATCATGAACGTGGACGTCGGAATCTGCGGCGCGCCGCCCTTGCCGTAGGGAATCGCGTTCTTCGGGACAGGCGCGGGATTTTCCAGCACGCGCGAGGGCTTCTTGATGAATTCCGGTTTCTTGTTGTCCTCTTTACTGAACTTTGGCAGATAGATCGCCTTGGTGTCATCCGGCTGCGGCACTTTCGGCTGCGGCTGCACCACAGGCGGTGTGGGCTGAGGCTCGGTCTGGTAAAGCCCCTTCGTATTGTCCACCACGCGATTCGTCGTCACCACATCGGGTTTGGGCAAGGGAATCGCGGGGACGCTGCCCACCAAGTTCACGTTGATCGTCCCCTGGCCGCCCGCGCCGCCCCACACTTCGCCGTGATGAGAAAAAACGGTGGAAGAAATCAGAGCGGCGAACAACATCGCATGAAAGACCACCGAATAGCCCAAGGGGCCTTTCAGGTCCTGCGCGGGTTGGTGAAAAGCGGTTAGCTGCATCTCACTGTGTGCGTGGCTCGCCGGTCAAGGGTTTCGTCACGACACTGATGTTATTAATTCCCGATTGCTTCAACGTGTCCATCACCAGGGCCCAGGTCGCAAAAGGCACTTCTGAATCGCACCGCACAAAAACAGGGGTGTGCGCCACGTCTTTATCCATCGCCAGCACTCGCTGCCCCAGCGCGTGGATATTCACGGGGTCTTTGCCGATGTAAAGACGCTGCGCGCGGTCAATGCTGATGACGATGCGCGCCTGCGTGATGGCTTGCACCGTTTTTGTTTTGGGGAGTTCCACCTTGATCCCCGATTCGATCAGCGGCGCGGTGATCATAAAAATCACCAGCAGCACGAGCATCACGTCGACGAACGGAACGATATTAATTTCCGAAAGCGTGGTGCCGGGTTGTCTTTGGCTCTGCGCCATGATGAATCAGCTGTACAGCGTTTCAATCTTGCTCACAAATTCCGTGGCGAAGTTATCCATGCGCACCGCAAAGTCGCGAATGCGATGCAGATAAATATTATAAGCGATAACGGCCGGAATGGCGGCGAACAGTCCGGCGGCCGTCGTGATCAGCGCGTCGGCAATTCCGGGCGCCACTGCCTGCAGGCTGGCTTGCCCCATTTCGCTCAGGCCCGCGAAGGCGTCCATCACGCCCCATACCGTGCCGAACAGTCCGATGAACGTTGAAATCGAGCCGATCGTGGCGAGCCACGGCATCCAGCTTTCCATGGCGCGAACTTCATCCGCGGAGACAAGTTGCATTTCGACCAGCACGGCGCGCGGATTCTTCAATTTACCCGGATGAGGATTGCCGCCGGCCAGTTGTCCTTCCAGTTCGCGGTATCCCGCATCGTAAACGTTGACGAACGGAGAACCGTGGGAGCCGGCGCGGAGGGAATTCGGATCGGGCAGGCCGCGCCCCGTGCGAAACAATTGCATGAAGCGTTTCGTTCGTGGCTCAAGCCTCGAGAACATGCTGTATTTCTGGAGGATGATGGCCCAGGAAAAAAGCGAGAGAAAAAGCAGTATTAGGAGGACGATTCGCGCGACCCAGCTCGTTTGCAGGAAGATCGCGCCCAGGCGTCCGGTGAGGATCACAAAAGCGGCGTGCGAAATGTTTCTCTCCCTTGAGGAAGCGTCCTCAAATGCCCAAAAATCACCGTAGCATAGGCAGTTGGATGGGTCAAACGCTTACGGCGTCGCCCAATATTTAGTTTGGTGCACAAAACGACACATCGTAGCCTTTTCCGTCCGAGCGTTCCCTGGAATCGAGCGTGTGTTAGACTCTCAGATTACACATGGCCGGCCGAGTCGACATCCCGTTGGAAGCGCTATTCGCCAAGCCCGCGATTCGTTTCGCGCATGACGCGCCGGAATCCGGCCGCTCGTTCTATATCGAGACCTTCGGATGTCAAATGAACGTCCACGATTCCGAGAAGGTCACCGGCGTTCTGCTCGCGCGCGGATATCGGCAGGTGGACTCGCCCGGCGCAGCCGATTTTGTCTTCTACAATACCTGCAGCATTCGCGAGAAGGCCGCGCAGAAAGTGTTTTCGCGGCTCGGCGATTTTCGCGGCGCGCTGGGGGAAGAGAAGATCATCGGCGTTCTCGGATGCCTGGCGCAGCAGGAAGGCGAAAAGATTTTTCGGCGCGCCCCCTGGGTGCGCATGGTGTGCGGCTCCGCCAGTTATCGAAAATTGCCCGAGATGCTCGCCGAATTGGAAGCGGGCGGCCGGCGTGTAACGGGCCTCGACCTCAACACGGACGAAACATTCGAGACGGAAATCACGCCGCGCGATAATCCGTTCCGCGCCTATCTGACCATCATCGAGGGCTGCGATTACGCTTGCTCGTATTGCGTGGTGCCTCACACGCGTGGCCCGCAACGCAGCCGCACCAGCGCGTCCGTGCTCGATGAAGTGCGGCGCCTCGTTGACGACGGCTACACGGAAGTGCAGCTCCTCGGCCAGACGGTCAACTCATACCGCGATCCATCGCCGCGACAAATGAATTTCGTGGAATTGTTGCGCGCCGTGGCGGGAATTCCCGGGATTCGCCGCGTGCGCTTTATGACTTCGCACCCGAATGACTTCACGCGTGAGATTGTCAACGCCATTGACGCGACGCCCGCGCTTTGCGACCACATTCATTTGCCCGTGCAATCCGGCTCGTCGCGCATCCTGAAGGAAATGCTGCGCACGTATTCCCGCGACGAGTATCTCGAGAAAATCGGCTGGATTCGCGCCGCGCGGCGGCCCATCAGCGTCACCACCGACATCATCGTCGGATTCCCCGGCGAAACGGAAGCGGATTTTGCCGAGACGATTTCACTGCTCGAAGAAGTCCACTATGACGGCGTCTTCGCCTTCAAGTATTCGCCGCGGCCGAATACTTCGGCGAAAGATATGCCGGATGCAGTATCCGAAGAAGAGAAGGGAAGAAGGCTGGCGGTGATTCAACAGCGCCAGCGGGAGATTCAGACGTCGCGGAATCAATCGCTCCTCGAAAAGCGTTTCGAAGTGCTCGTTGACGGCCATCACGAGTCGCGCGGGCAGTGGTCGGGGCGCACAACCTGCAATCGAATTGTAAATTTCACTTCGCATGAGCAAAATCTTCTGGGACAATACCGTTACGTGGGAATCACCGCCGCGGGACCCAACAGCCTCGCCGGTGTGCGAGTCGAATGAGCGACCTGCGGGAGGGCCCTATGGAACGCGAAGTGAAAATCCGTACGTTAATGATGGATCCTGTGACGAACATGCCCGTGGTCGTCCTGCGCGCGGTGCAGGGCGCCGGCACGCTTCCGATTTGGGTGGGAATTTACGAAGCCAACGCCATCGCGCTGGAAATCGAGAAAGTGCAAACGCCGCGCCCGATGACGCACGACCTGCTGAAGAATGTTCTGATGGGCTTGAATGTTAACGTGCAGAAAGTCGTGGTCTGTGATCTGAAGGACGACACGTTCTACGCCGTGATTTGGATGGAGCGCGAGGGCCAAACAATGTCGCTCGATTCGCGCCCGAGCGATGCGCTGGCGCTGGCGCTGCGGCTGGACTGCCCGATTTTCGTCGAAGAGGAAGTTTTTAGGACGTCGAAGATTTCCAGCAGCGCGACGGAAAAGACCTCGAACGAAGAATTGCGGCGCTGGCTCGAAAATCTGAACGACGAAGACCTGGGCCGTTATAAGATGTAGCTGGAGTTGGTTTCTGTAGGGGCCGATCGGACTTATCGGCCCGCGCTCGACTTTTCGAATATCCTCCCAGCGGATAAGTGCCGGCGGCCTCCTCCCGCCGACGGAAAAACAACTTTTTTTGTTTGCGCGCATTTTTTCGCTTGCGCATGACGGGTAGTCTGGGTACATTTGGCCTACTTATTGTGGGCTTCGGGCAGGCCAGTCTATATGTAGGCCTGCTGTTGCCGAAGGAGTGGCGGCGCTTTTGACCAGTATCCTGGCCATAGCTAATCAAAAGGGCGGCGTGGGTAAGACGACGACCGCAATTAACCTCGCGGCGGCTCTCGCGCTGCGCAAGAAGAAAACTCTACTCATCGACCTCGATCCACAATCCAACGCCACCATCGCTTTTGTCGATGCGGGCGACGTGCAAGTCTCCATGTTCGACGTTTTCGGCGACCATGCGCCGGAGATGGCGAAAGTCATCAAGCCCACAAAGGCCGCAAACTTATTTCTCGCTCCCGCGAAGCTTTCGCTCGCGCGCCTCGAGCAGCAACTCGCCGGAGCTTTTGACGCGCCCTATAAATTAAAGGACGCGCTTTCGCCCATCCTGAAAGATTTCGACTTCATCGTGATGGATACACCGCCGGCGCTCGGCATCTTGACGGTCAACGCGCTGGTCGCGGCCACTCATCTGTTGGTGCCGATTCAAGCCGCCTATTTCGCCATCGAAGGGACCGACGATTTGCTCGAAACGTATGCGCGCATTCGTTCGCGTCCGAATCCTGACTTGAAAGTGCTGGGCGTCGTCATCACGCTGTTCGACCGCCGCACGAATATTTCGCGCGACACGCATGAGCAGATTCGCGCCGTCTTCGGGGACGCGCTTTTCAAGACGCGCATCAGCAAGAACGTCCGCCTTGAGGAAAGTCCCGCGTACAAGGAAACCATTTTTGCCTTCGCGCCCAAATCCACCGGCGCGGAAGAATATAAGAAGCTCTCTCAGGAGGTCATCCAACGTGTCGAAGCGGATCGGGCTACCCGTCACACTCAAGATGCGGCATGACGCGCATTATGTGGAAACGTTAACAAGTTTCAGCGGCGCGTCGATTGGCCGGATGATCCCCATTGATAAAGTGCATCCGAACCCGGACCAGCCGCGCAAGGCGCTCGGCGATTTGTCGGAGCTCGTCCAGTCCGTGCGCGAGAAGGGCGTGCTCGAACCGCTGCTCGTCCGCTACATGCCGCGCGAAGATGCGTATTACATCATTTCCGGCGAGCGGCGTTACCACGCATCACGCGCCGCGGGACTGCGCGAATTGCCCTGCATCGAAAAAATTGCCGATGACGCGGAAACACTCGAGCTTGCGTTAATCGAGAATCTTCAGCGCAAGGATTTGACGGCTTTCGAGGAAGCGGACGGCCTGTTTCGTTTGGCCGAGCAATTCGACTACACGCATGACGACATCGCGAAGAAAATCGGCCGCGCCCGCTCGTCCGTCACCGAAACGCTTTCGATTCGCATGATTCCCGATGCGATTCGGCGGCTGTGCATCGAGAAGGGCGTGACTTCGAAATCGCTTTTGCTGCAGGTCGCGCGGCAGCCCAATGAAAGGAAGATGCACGAAATCGTGATGCAGATTGCGCAGAGCGGCTTGACGCGCGATGAGGCTCGCCGCGTCCGCCAGGAAGAGAAAGCTGCCGACACGCGTCCGCGCCCGTTCGTCTTCGACTACCATTCCCCGGATTCGGCGTACCACTTCCGCATCCAGTTCCGCCGCAGCCAAATCTCGCGCGACGATCTGATCCGCTCCCTCCGCGAAATCTTGTCCGAGCTCGAAGCAGGCGCCGTCTCCTCCTCCGCCGCCTAGCCTTCCGCCTCGCCTCTGTAGCGGCGGGTTTACCCCGCCAGTTCTTGTCTTAGGATACTCTGCGGCCTTTGACTTTCTCCGCGGGATGAAACGCAGAAAAACCGCAGAGTCTCGCACGGCGAGACTCTGCGCTACCAAGCCGGTCCTCGTTCCGGCCGCAGCCAATTCCGCGACAATATCAGAAGTTGAATTTCCCTCCTGAAACGTCGCACACTAGCAAGATGCTAACGACGTACGATTTGATCTGCATCGGCGCGGGGCCGACGGGACTTGCCTGCGCCATGGAAGCGAAGCGCGCTAGCTTGCGTCCGCTGGTCATCGACAAGGGCTGCCTCTGCAATTCGCTTTATCACTATCCCACCAACATGCAATTTTTCACCACGCCCGAGCGTATGGAAATCGGCGACTTGCCCATGACCACCGTTGGCGGCAAGCCCACGCGCGCCGAAGCGCTGAAATATTACCGCCGCGCGGTCGAGCACTACGGAATCGAAGTTCGCCTCTACGAAAAAGTCGAAGGAATCAGCGGCCACGACGGCGCATTCGTCGTCGATTCGCGCGATGCCGATGGAGGGCGCCATCAATATCACGCGCGCAAAATCGTTCTCGCCACCGGTTACTACGACCTGCCGAATTTCCTGAATGTTCCCGGCGAGGATTTGCCCCACGTTTCGCATTACTATCGCGACGCGCATCCCCTGTGGGAGAAAGATGTAGTCGTCATCGGCGCGAAAAATTCCGCCGCGGAAACGGCGCTGGATTTGTTTCGCACAGGCGCCAAGGTCACTCTGGTGCATCGCGGCGCGGAACTGGGGCGGAGCCTGAAATACTGGGTTCGGCCGGACATCGAAAATCGCATTCGCTCCGGCGAAATTCGCGCGCTGTTTCAAACGCGCATCGTTCGCTTCGAGCCGGAATCAGTGATTGTCGACACTGGTAAGAATGGCGGCGGCGAACTTCAGAAGCTGCCGGCGTTTCGCGTTTTTGCGATGACGGGCTATCATCCCGATTTTTCATTTCTGGAAAGCCTCGGCATTCGCCTCGATCCCAAAACGCGCAAGCCGGATTGC
>JBOGNJ010000260.1:0-6040 GCA_050746905.1 Candidatus Acidiferrales bacterium | reverse complement strand
GTTCCGCGGCGGAATTGACGACCGACGCCAGCTTGACGGGCGCGCCAAGCGTTACCTGGGCCTTAGCCGGTTTATGCCGGTTCGACTTGACTGGCGGGTTCGCGTTCACGTAGATAACCTTCCCATTGCTATCCACATAGGATGCAATCTGGGCCTGTGATGGCTGCGCCAAACACAGTCCCGCCAGGGCGAAAACCGCCCAAGCAAGGATCCGTACACCCGCACGTCTAAAGGAAAGGCAGAACATTTACACTCCCTCACAAACGGCACACCCGCCGCCGGGTATAGGTCTCCCGGCAACGTTTCTAGCGCTTGTAAGGAATTATAACATCCGCTCGACGAGCGGATAGACTTGCGCGATGGCAGTTTCGATACCAGCAACATCCTTGCCTCCAGCCTCGGCCAGGTCGGGCCTGCCGCCTCCGGAGCCCCCAACGAACTTCGCCAATTCCTGCACCATCTTCCCGGCATGGAGGCGGTTCGTCAAGTCTTTAGTAACGGCCGTAATGATAGATACCCTACCGTCCTCCCCGGTGGCCAGGAAGACCACGCCGGAGCCCATCTTTTGACGTAACCCGTCGGCGAGCTGGCGAAGGGCTTCGCGGTCCAATCCGGGGACCCGGGCGGCGACCACGCGGACGGTTTTCACCGTTCGGGCGCCTTCTAGGAGGGAATCGGCCATCGAAACGGCTGTTTTGCGCTTCATGCCTTCGAGCTGCTTTTCGAGCTGTTTCGTCGTCTGGGTGAGCTTCTCGACTGCCTCGACCACGCGGTCTTCGCCGATGTTGAGCATCCCGGCGACGGTTCGCAGGGTGGCGAGCGCGCCTTGATACTGCGCGAGCGCCCCGTCGCCGGTCAGCGCCTCGATGCGGCGAACGCCGGCGGCGACCGACTGCTCCATCGAAATTTTGAAGACGCCGATTTCGCCCGTTCGCGCGACGTGCGTCCCGCCGCAGAGTTCCTTGCTGTAAAAGCCACGGGGATATGCGGCGTCGTCGATCGTGACCACGCGGACGTTTTGTTCCGGATATTTGTCGCCGAAGAAGGCCAGCGCGCCGGACGCGAGCGCGTCGTCGATATTCATGATGTCCGTCTGCAACGGCAGGTCGCGCAGAATTTCTTCGTTCACCTGCTGCTCGATTTCCTGCAATTCCTCCGGTGCAAGTTGCGCGAAATGGCTGAAGTCGAAACGCAAATGATCGGGCGCGTTCAGCGACCCCGCCTGCTTCACGTGCGTTCCCAGAATATTTCGCAGCGCGGCGTTCATCAGGTGCGTGCCGGTGTGATTGCGCATGATGCGCGAGCGGCGCGGGGCGTCGGCGACAGTGGCTACGCGGTCGCCGACGACCAAATCCTCTTTCGCGACGATGCGGTGCGCGATCAAGCCCGCGACGGGATAATACGCGCCGCGCACTTCGGCGACTTCGAGTGACATGTCGTTGTCGAAGAGTCCGCCGATGTCTGCCACTTGCCCGCCCGACTCGGAATAAATTGTGGTGCGGTCGAGAACCACTTCGCCTTCTTCGCCGGCTTTCAGTTTCTTTACGTCGCCGCTTTTCGTGACGATGGCTTCGATGTGGCAGTCGCGCGTCGTGGTGCCAAAATAAAAATCCGGCTCCGTCTTGAATGTGTCCGCGAGTTTTCTGTAGACGGGATTCGCCGCTTCCTTGTGCGCGCCTTTCCAGGATGCTTTGGAGCGTTGCTGCTGCTCGGCCATCGCACGATTAAATCCCTCTTCGTCAAGCTTTATTCCCTGGTCGCGCAATGTGTCCGCGATGAAGTCGAGGGGTAGTCCATAGGTGTCGTAAAGTCGAAAGGCCTTATCGCCGGGGTAAATCGGCTGTCTCTTCGGTGGCTGTAGGTCTTCGGGCACAGCTGCTTTGCCGAACACTCTCTCAAGTTCTTTTCGTTGCGCTTCGGGGATAGGCGCAAGGCGCCTGTAGGCGGTTAGAGGCGATATGTCCTGTTGCAACGTCAGAAGTCCGGCCTCGACTGTTCGTGCGAAGCGAAACTCCTCCTCGTCAAGGACGGCTTTGGTGTGTTCCGCACGCTCTTCAAGCTCCGGATAGCGAGGCTTCGAAGGATCGGGATTCATCAACTGGCTTACATACCGGGACATTTCCGAAAGGGGCGGCGTCGAGGACGACAGCATCCGGCCATGTCGCAACGCGCGGCGGATGATTTTGCGAAGCACATAGCCGCGGCCCTCATTCGAAGGGATCACACCGTCAGCAATGAGAAATGTTGCAGCGCGAGAATGGTCCGCAATGATGCGGAGTGAAGCCTGATTGCCCGGCTTTTGCGGGTCCACCGCGGCGCGTTTCGTCGCCACCGCCATCAATGGTGTGAATAAATCTGTGTCGAAGTTGGAGACCTTGCTGGGATCGCTCAGGTTAAGCAACGTGGCGGCCATTCGTTCGAGGCCCATGCCTGTGTCGACGGATGGCTTGGGCAGGGGATTCAGCTTCCCGCTCGCGTCGCCCGCCGCGGCGGGCAGGCGATTGAACTGCATGAAGACCAAATTCCAGATTTCGACGTAGCGGCCGCAATCGCAGGGAAACTTGCAATCCTGATGGCCTTGATCCGACGCGGCAGGGCCCATGTCGTAATGGATTTCGCTACACGGGCCGCAAGGACCAGTGTCGCCCATGGCCCAGAAATTTTCTTTCAGGCCGGGAATTTCGATCACCCGATCCTTCGGCGCGCCGGTGTCGATCCAGAGCTTGGCGGCATCGTGGTCCGGCAGCAGGTTCTCGTGTCCGCCAAACACGGTGAAGTAAAGTTTGTCGAGCGGAATGCCGTACCAATTGGGAGAGGTGACGAGTTCCATCGCGTATGCGATCGCTTCTTTCTTGAAATAATCGCCGAAGGAGAAATTGCCGAGCATCTCGAAAAAAGTGTGATGGCGATTGGTGAAGCCGACGTTTTCGAGGTCGTTGTGTTTGCCGCCGGCGCGCACGCATTTTTGACAAGTGGTGGCGCGATTGTAATCGCGATGCTCGAGGCCGAGGAAAACGTCCTTGAACTGATTCATTCCCGCGTTGGTGAAAAGCAGCGTGGGGTCATTCGTGGGGACGAGCGACGAGCTGCGCACGCGCTTGTGGCCGCGCTCCTCGAAAAACTTCAGGAACGTCTCGCGAATCTTATTTCCCGGCCAGTTCGGTTCACTCACTGTATCCTCGATGCAGGATTGGATGAATCATCTTAAGTTTCGAGTGTCCGAAAATGCAAATAGGATTCGAAAGAATCGCGAAAAACGGCGAAAATACTCGATTAGAAATGGCATCGGTCGTGTGTTTTGTGTAAGTTGAGTCAAGTTCTAATTTCCCATATTTACTCGATTAGAAAGTTTTGGCCGCATAAAAAGCAAAAAGCCGCGTCTCCGCGGCTCCTCGGTGAAACTCCTCATGTTCGGCCAAAATCCCAGCCGAAACTAATGTGTACCATAGAGTAAAGGTCAATGTCAAAAGGAAAATAGGTCGGCGTGTCGTTGGCAGATGATATGTCCGCCGGATGGACGAAATTCGGGCATGAGAAGCGGACCTCAGGGCTAAAGCCCTTTTCTTTGCGAGACTTGAGCGGCACGGTTGAAACCGTGCCCTGACGCGACCATCGCCACTTTTTTTCTTTACGCGACTCTGGATGACGAGTGGCGAGGGAAATACGAGAGGGCGAATCACAAAACCAAAGGCTGCCCGGCCCGACGGAAGTAGCCGGGTCGGCCGCTACGAAGGCTAGGCCCTGACCTTTGCGGGCCAGCGACGACGGATGAAGCGGCCACGGCGACCGAAATTCAGATGTGTAGAATTCAGATCTCTTCGGCGGATGGAGCGTCGGGGGGAATAGCCAGGTCAGTTTTCAGGGCGGCGCGAAGCTCGGTGCGAATCACGTCGGCGGAAAAGCCGGCGCGGAGGAGATTGCGATAGAGCGATGCGCGCTTCTTTTCGTTTAGCGCGCCTTTGATTTGGCGCAGGCGGCGTTCGAGACGCGCGCGCACCAGCGTGGCCTCGTCCGTTTCCGCGAAGACGGCCTCGAGCGCCGCTTCGATGTGCGCGTCCTGCACGCCGCGGCCGCGCAATTCGCGCGCGATGCGGAATTTCCCCTGTCGCCGATGCTGCGCGTGGATGCGCGCGTAATCGCGGGCGTAACGCGCGTCGTCGAGGTATTGAAATTCTTTCAGCTTCTTGATCACTTCGCCGACGTGGTTTTCATTTTCGGCGCGGCAGGCGAGGTATGCGCGCATCTCGTGCACGGAGTAGGAGCGGCGCATTAAGGCTCGCAGAGCGGCGGCGTAAAGGTCGGGTTCGGTGGAATATTTTCGCGGAGAGGAGCGCACAGGGGAAGCATAGAAGGCTTGTGGCAAGGAGGCAAGGAGGCCAAGAGGCCAAGAGGCAAAGAGGCAAGCAGGTTTCTCGTTTCGGCAAAGGGCGCCGAACATCGGAATGACAATGTTGCGATGGCTTACTCGGAAAGTATGAGAGAAGTTATCTCGATAAGGCACGACCGCGCGGGATTACTGGCGGCGCTTGCCTTCGATGCGACGGCCCCACCAGTCGTAGTCTTCGCATTCCTCGGAGAACATGCGGTAGAGGCCCCAGCCGCGCGGCTCGACGTCGCTGTGAAAGCCGAACCAAAGCGCAATCGAAAAAAGTCCGGTGAAGAGGAGAATGATTTCCCAGCGGCCGGCGGCGATGGTGATTGCATTGGTCAAGCGCGCGGAGAGCGAACCTGCATCGGTCGCGAGGAATTTGCAAACGAAAATCGCGTAGGAAAACGCCAGCATGGCAACGAAGAGGCGCAGCAGGCCGCGCACTCCGAAGAAAAATGTGTACCACGCCTGTTTGGGATTCGCTGAGCGCATTGTGACTTCTTATTTTCTGCAACCTATCTCATAAACTCTCAACTGCGATGCGCGACTGGCCTCAGGGGCTAAAGCCCTTGTAAAGCATGCACTTTTCGGCACGGCTGAAGCCGTGCCCTGACGCGGGCGATTCATGAGATGGCGTATAGTTTTTCGTTTCCATTCTACCGCTGTTCCTGCAAGCCCCTATCTCTTGCGCCTTCTGTGCCGAAACTAAGGCTCCGACCTGCTAAGGACCACTTATCAGGCGAGATTTTAGTCCGCCTCGATTCAGCGGCGCGGGCCGGTGCGTTCGAATTCGGTCATGGTGCGTTCCATTTCTTCGCGCGCGGCGTCGGCGGAGGAACGAATGCCCTGAATGCGCAGCTTGAATTCGTCCGGATTGCTGGCGCGGATGAGCGCTTCTTCGAGCGTGATCAAATTCTTCGAATACAAATCGAAGATGGACTGATCGAAAGTCTGCATGCCGTACTGGCTGGTGCCGGCAGCGAGCGCGTCGCGGATCAAGCGCGTCTTATCCGGATTGATGATGCAATCGCGGATGTATCCGGTGGAGATGAGAACTTCGACGGCGGGCACGCGGCCGACGCCGTCGCTCTTGCGCACCAGGCGCTGGCTGACGACGGCTTTCAGCGTGGAGGCAAGCTGCAAACGGATTTGCTTTTGCTCCGGCGGTGGAAAAACCGCGATGATGCGCTGAATCGTTTCGGTGGCGTCCAACGTGTGCAACGTCGAAAAAACCAAGTGGCCCGTTTCGGCGGCGAGCAGAGCAGTGGAAATGGTTTCGAGGTCGCGCATTTCGCCGACGAGGATTACGTCGGGATCCTGGCGAAGCGCGGCGCGCAATGCGGTGGAGAAAGTGGAAGTGTCGACTTCGACTTCGCGCTGATTGATGAATCCCTTTTTGTCGCGATGCAAATACTCGATCGGGTCTTCGATGGTGATGATGTGCTCGGGACGGATGGAATTGATGCGGTCGATCATGGCCGCAAGGCTGGTCGATTTGCCGGAGCCGGTGGTCCCGGTGACGAGAACCAGGCCGCGCTGCTCTTCGCAAATTTTGTCGATAACCGGCGGAAGATTCAATTCCTCGATGGTGCGAATTTTCGTGGGAATCACGCGCAGGACCATGCCGACGTTGCCGCGCTGCTGAAAAACGTTGACGCGGAAGCGGCCAAG
>JBOGNJ010000259.1:0-6325 GCA_050746905.1 Candidatus Acidiferrales bacterium | reverse complement strand
CTTCACACGGACCTCACCGGCATCTTCACCACATCTTCTATTTGCATAATCTCGCGCACCAAGAATGGCTCCGCGTACTTTACGCCGATCATTCGCCCGTAATGTCGCGAGGTTAAATTCACGCGATTTTCCAGCTCGTCGAGCGGGATGTAAACTTTTGATTTCCGCTCGCGCTTTGGCGGCTTGAACTGCGATTCATACGCCCAAATTGCCTGCCGACGCTTGTCGAATTGCGCGGTGATGTCCACAGCGAACGTCGGCCTCACCGTTTCATCGTACGTCGTCGAATACAGAATCTTAAATGGCCGGAACGCTTCTCCCGGAATCCCCAACTGTTTCAGCCCCGCCAGAAAACATCCTTCGTAGCCGATCCGCGCGGCGTTGTAATGATCCGGGTGCCGCCCTTCCCAGTAAGGCAGAATCACTGTGTGCGGCTGCCACTCGCGTATTTTCGCGGCGATGGCGAGCTTGTAGCGTTCATTCACTTCCAGGTGCGCATCCGGCAATCCTAGATTCGCGCGCATCTTCACGCCCATGATCCGCGCGGCTCGTGCAGCTTCATGTAAACGCGCTTCCGGAGTTCCGCGCGTGCCCATTTCTCCGCGCGTCAAATCGAGTATGCCTGTTTTGTGGCCCTTCTGCGCCATCTTAATCAGAGTCCCGCCGCACGTCAGCTCCACGTCATCCGGATGCGCCGCAATCGCCAGCAAATCGAGTTTCATCAGGCCTCCCGTGTCCACAATTCCCGTCTGATTCTAACTTCTCCGCTTTCGCCGCGTCAAAACCTTGCTCGTAGACACAATGGCCGGAAATTGCGAGGATGTTATATTCCAATTGCACTTCAAAAAGGAGTTGCCCATTGCCAGGACCGCTCGCAGGCCGGGTCGCGCTCGTCACCGGAGGCGCGAAACGCATCGGACGCAGCATCGTCGAGAAACTTGCCGCCGAAGGCGCGGATGTGGTCATCAACTACGAATCGTCGCAAACGGAAGCGGAATCCCTCGCTTCCGAGATGCGCAAGCTGGGCAGCCGCGCGCTTGCCATACCGGCAGACGCGTCGAAGAAACAGGAAGTTCAGCGCATGATGCAGACGATCGAGCGCGAATTCTCGCATCTCGATATCTTGATCAACAATGCCGGAATGTTCTTTGCCGCGGATTTCGCCGAGATAACGGAAGACCAGTGGGACGCGATCATGGCGACAAACTTGAAAGCGCAATTCCTATGCGCGCAAGCGGCTGCTCCGCTCCTGAAACGCAGCGGCCGCGGGCGCATCGTCAACATTTCCTCGCTCGGAGGCATGCTTCCCTGGCCGAAATTCACGGCGTATTGCGTTTCCAAGGCGGGAGTCATCATGCTCACTCGCTGCCTCGCTCGCGCGCTCGCCCCTGAAATTCTGGTGAATAGCGTCGCGCCCGGCACGATTCAGTTTCCCGGCGAAGCTCCCGACGAAGACTACATCCGTCGCGCGCCCTTGCATTGCACCGGCAAAGGCTCCGACATCGCCGGCGCCGTTTTTTATCTCGTAACGTCGGATTTCGTCACTGGCCAAATCCTGGCCGTCGACGGCGGCCGCAGCCTCACATAAAGAAAAAAGGCGGCGCCTGCAGAATGACGCCGCCCTCAATAAAATCTCTTCTCTTACTCGCTTGCGTACTTCACCGAGCAGCCATACGGCCGAGTGACCGCTTCGCTCACCGGCTTCCCGCTCATCGCTTCTTCGAGTGCGAGGCTAAGGTAATTCTTGGCGCCTTGAATGTCCGCGACATCTGTCGTGGGTCGGTCGTCAATCGCCCCATCGTAAACGAGCGTTCCTTGTGGATTGACCACGTACATCTGTGGGCTGGTCTTCGCGTCATACAGGTGCCCGAGCGCGCCGGTCGGATCGAGCAGCGCCACCGTTGGGTGAGCATTCGCCTGCTTGAGGTATGCGTTTTCCTCCGCAGCGGTCATGTAACCCTGTTTGCCGGGCGCGGATGAAAGCACCGTGAGCCAAATCACGCCCTTCGCGGTCCACTCCTGCTGCAGCCGTTGCATGTTGCCGCTCTCATAATGTTTTCGCGTGTAGGGACATCCGCGATTCGTCCATTCGAGAACAACGAATTTCCCGCGGTAATCAGAAAGATGATGCACTTGGCCGTTCGAGTCCGTCGCCGTAAAATCCGGCGCAGCTTCGCCCACCCGCGCCGCGAATGCGAGCGATGTGAGCGTTGCAATCGCGAGAACCACGCCGAATCCAAAGACAATCTTTTTCATGGCATTCAACCCTCCTTGCTGTTTTCGTACTCAGCGAACCTATCGGTCTGCTGTTCTAACCGGTGCTGCAATCTCATAAGCTCGCCGCGTCCCCAGAGTTAATACGCCCTTCAGCACGGAAATCGGCTTCAGCAGGCCATCCGATTTCTGTAATTTTAGACGCACGCCCTTCGAAAAAGGTGTCAGCGCCTGCGCGGCGTCATTCTTGATCTGCTCCGTTTCGAGAGGGAAGAACGCCGCGGCGCTTTCCCGTTTGCCCGTTTCGACCGTCAACACGAAATCATCTTTCCCGGCAGTCGCAAAAACTTTCCAACTTGCAGGTGGCCGCTTGGGCACTTTCGCGCGCGCCGCCAGCAACATCGCCACATCCGCCGAAGGAGCGCTGCCTTTCTGTTTCCTGATCGCTTTGTTTACAGGCAGCGTCAGCGACACTTGACCTTTTCCAGGTATGCAAATTTCCCGGCACACAAGCCAGTTCACTTTCGCGGCGACTGTCGCGCTTCCGCCAGTTTTCAAAGTTGCCGGCACGGTCAGCGGAGCAATCAAGAGCACTTCATTTTCGTATCCGTAATCGACAATCGATGGCGCGGTCAGTTTCTCGGGCGCGGGCCATTCGATTGCTCCAGCGTGGAACCCTGCCGGCAATTGCCACTGAACTCTTGGTGGCTCGCCAGAGTCGCCAGGATTCAGCCAGTAGATGTGCCACCCTTTCTCCATCTGAAATCGCAATCCAACGTACAATCGCTCGCCCGGCGCAATTACATGTCGGTCCGACAGCAGCGTAACTGTCGTATGCGGTCCCGTCGCGTGTGGTTGAGCAACGGCGTCCGGCGCGATAGTCGCCGGCAGAGCAAGCACCACCATCGCGCATAAACAGCTGCCGAATCTCCGTCTGCGCCTCATCTCTGAAAGTACGCACCGTCACAGCAATCAGATGCAAGTTGTCGATTCAAAGTAAAATCGAGCCAAAACAAAAAGGCGGCGCCATTTGCATGACGCCGCCCAAAAACCATCCACTCAGTCCTAGTAAGCCGCGAGCTTTTCCATTCCCGCGACAATCTTCTCCGTGTTCACCATCCACGCGTGCTCCAGTGGCGGCGCAAACGGTATCGCCGGAATGTCCGGACCCGTGATTCGCACAATCGGCCCGTCCAGATCCTCGAACGCCTCTTCCGCAACAATCGCAGAAATTTCCCCGCCGATGCCAAGCGTCCGCTTGTCTTCGTGAACCACCAGGCATTTGCTCGTTTTCCGCACCGAATCAAGCACGGTGTCCTTGTCGAGCGGCGACAGCGTCCGCAAATCGATTACTTCCGCATCCGTGCCGTTTTTCGCCATCTGCTCCGCGGCTTCCAGGCACAGACTGGTCATATAGCCGTACGTGATAATCGTCATGTCGCGGCCCTGCCGTCGAATCTCCGCTTTGCCGATCGGCACGGTGTAATCGCCATCGGGAACATCGCCTTTCGCGGTGCGGTAAAGTTTTTTGTGCTCGAAGTAGAGCACCGGATTCGGATCGCGTATCGCCGCGAGCAGCAATCCTTTCGCGTCATACGCCGTCGACGGCATCACAACCTTCAGCCCCGGCTCGTGCACGAACCACGACGCATTTTCCTGCGAGTGGTACAGCCCGCCCCCCGTGCCGCCGCCGCAGCAAATGCGCACCGTCAGCGAACAACCATATCCGCCCGCGCTGCGGTAGCGAATCTTCGACGCCTGCTGCACCAGCGATTCCATCGCCGGCGTGATGAAGTCCGCGAACTGAATTTCCGCAATGGGCCGCAATCCCACCATGGACGCGCCAATCGCCGACGCGATGATGTTTCCCTCTGCGAGCGGGGTATCTAGCACGCGCTCTTCGCCGAATTTATCGTAGAGCCCTGCCGTCGCCTTGAAGACTCCGCCCGACAGACCGATGTCCTCGCCCATCACGAACACTCGGTCGTCCCGCTCCATTTCCTGCGCCATCGCTTCCGTGATGGCATCAATCATCGTTATGTTACGTGGCATATTTTTCGCGATCCCCTTTTATTCTTTCGCCCAAACCCGTTTTATTCTTGTGCCCAAATATGATCAGCCAATTCGGAAGCATCCGGATAAGGACTCTGCTCCGCGAACTCGACCGCTTCATTGATTTCCTGCGTGATTCCCTTTGCGATCTCGGTTTTCGATTCATCAGTGAGGAGTTTCTTGTCGCGAAGAACTTTCTCGAACAGCACCAGCGGATCCCGCTTCTTCCATGCCTCCACTTCTTCTTTCATGCGGTACTTGGCCGGATCGATTTCCGAGTGGCCATACCAGCGATACGTCTTGCATTCGATGAACGTCGGCCCTTCGCCCGCTCGCGCTCGCGCAATCGCTTTCGTCGCCGCGTCGTAAACGGCCATCACGTCGTTGCCATCAAGCGGAATGCCCGGGAAGCCATACGCTTTCGCGCGGTCCGCCAAATCCTTCAGCGCCGTTTGCAGCCGCAGCGGCACCGACTCAGCCCACAAATTGTTTTGGCAAACGTAAATGATCGGCAGCTTATGAACACCCGCGAAATTCAGCGCCTCGTGAAAGCCTCCGAGGCTTGTTGCGCCGTCGCCAAAGAATGAAACCACCACCGTGTCGCGTCCCAGTTTTTTCAACCCAAACGCCACGCCCGTGCCCACCGCGAGCTGCCCTGCGATGCTGCTCGCCGGCGTGATCGTGTGAATCGGTGGATAGCCCATGTGCGCCGGAGTGGATTTGCCGCGGTCCGGGCTTGTCGCCTTCCCGAAAAGTTGCGCGAAGCAAAGATTCAGCGGCGCGCCCTTGATGATGTTCGCGGTCCAATCGCGATGCGACGGCGCGATCCAGTCGTCTTCGCGCAGACTATATGCCGCGCCAACCTCCGCCGCTTCCTGGCCCACTCCCGAATAGAAATTGCCCGCGTATTTGCCCTGGCGAAACAGGATGCGCGCTTTTTCGTCGCACATCCGGCACTTCACCAGCATCTTGTAAAGCCCGAGCATCAGCTCGCGGCCATTTCCGTTCTTCCACCCATTTTCACTTTTTTCCGTTTCGAGTTCGGCCACAGCCCGGCCACTTTTCGATGCCATTTCTTCTCCCGTCAGCTATTTGTCCTTAGACTAAAATAATGCACGTACTATATCACGGTTTTTTCGCGCCGAATTGCGCGACTAATACTGTGACGCAGATTCTTTGCCACGCGTTTCCTCGATAAAATTCGCGATTCCGCGTTTTTATGTCATTTCGCCGGCATTGCGCGGGCGTTTGCAATCCCGGCATCCTCTGACGCGCCCAGCGCGGCGGCCGACCAGTCGAGATTCTCGCGATGCTTCGCCATCGCGCCCAGCCAGCGGTCGCGCAGCAAACTCGCAAGCGGCATGGGCATCGGCGACGATCCCGCCGTTTGCAAAACCAAATTGATGTCCTTCAATCCCAACGCGAGGCGAAATCCCGCCGGCTCGTAGCTATTCTCTGCGATGCGTTTTCCGTAACCCTGATAGACAGGACAGGGAAATAACGTTTGCGTCAGCATTTCGGCGACGCGCTTGCGATCCATTCCATTTTTCTCCGCCAACGTAAACGCTTCGGCCATTGCTTCGATCGCGGCAGCCAGCAGAAAATTTCCACATATCTTCACTACGTTCGCCCCTCCCGCGTCTTCTCCGAAATCGAAAGTTGCCCGTCCGATCGCTGCAAGAATCGGCGCAGCACGTTTCTTCGCTTCAGCCGGACCGGAGACGCAAATCGCAAGCTGCCGCGACGCAGCCGCTTCCGGTCGCCCAAAAACCGGCGCGGCGGCATATGTGACGTTGTTCTTCGCGTGCTGTTCCGCCAGCCGCCGCGCCGTTGCTGGAGCGATCGTGCTCATCGAAATGTGAATCCCCCCTGCGCCCAATCGCGTGACGAACGAGTCATCTCCCGCACAGATTTCCTCAATCGCATGGTCGTCGGCGAGCATGCTCACCACAACGCCGCCGCTCGTCGCCACTTCCGCCGCAGAAGAAACAGCTTGCGCGCCCGCCGCCACCAGGCCAGCGGCTTTCGACGCCGTTCGGTTGTAAACCTTCAGCGCATA
>JBOGNJ010000258.1:0-2614 GCA_050746905.1 Candidatus Acidiferrales bacterium | reverse complement strand
CCGGCGCGTGGAAGAAAACTCTCGATAAATTCTGAACCAGGAAAACAACGGTGCACGCGATCACTAGAAACTTGATCGCGGGCGTGATGGACCAGTCCCAGTCGAACTGAAAGCCCGAAGAGCTTGTGGAATAGCGCCGCATACGCAGTCAACTGAAGTGTAAGCGGCAATCGAGGCCGAGTCAAAGAACCGGCGGGGATAGGAGACAGAGAGCCGCAAAGTTGCACCCTCCTGAGCAAAACAAGGGTGTTAGCGTGGGCGGGCGCATGGGCCTAAGCGCGGGGCGCGGCGGAACACGGAGCGTCGCGAAACCGGCCCCGTCAAATTTTCGGTGTAACCTTTCGCATCTTCGCGGGTAATCCTTGTGATAATCAGGCGATGGATTTCCAAAGCCTCTACGAGAACTACGCTCCAGCGGTGCGGCGATTCGCTCTGTTTTTGTGCGGCGACCCGATGATAGCGGACGACGTTACGTCGGAGACGTTCTTGCGGGCTTTGCGGGCGCACGCGCACATTCGCCAGCCGACGGTCAGGAGCTACCTTTTCGCAATTGCGCAGAACGCGTATCGCGACGTGCGGCGGCGGTCGCGGCAACAGGCAGAACTTGACGTGAATAAGCCGGACGCAGGAATCAGCGCGCAAGCGCGTCTGGAACAGAACGAGGAAGTGCGCGTGGTGCTGGCAGCGTTGCAGGAATTGCCCGAGATTGACCGCACGATCCTGCTGATGCGCGTATTGGACGATGTGCCTCACGAGGAAATTGCGTCTGTTGTTGGTGTCTCTGTGACTGCCGCGAAGGTGAAAGTCCACCGCGCACGGGCGAAGCTCATGGCCATTCGAAATCCGGCGAGAGAGAGAGTGGTTGTTTCTGGAGAAGAGATATGAACGTGACGCGCGACTTGGTGACTGATTTGTTGCCCGTGTATTTTTCCGGAGAGGCAAGTGAGGATACGCGGACGCTGGTCGAAGATTACTTCCGAGAAAATCCTGATTTCGAGCGCATCGCGCGAAGCGCAGCTACACCGCTTGAAACCTTGAGAGCGGCCGCGCCGACTGCGCCCGCAGCGGAAAGAGAAAAGCGCGACCTGGAGTGCATCGGATGGGAATTGCGAACGCGAAGGGTCTGGCTTGTCCTGGCGCTGCTTTACACTATCTTACCCTTTGCGTCTCTGGTGGGTGGAGAACTCGCCGGGTGGCTCGGAGGGCCGCATACTTGGGGTGGAAGAGTCTCGCTCTGGGGCATAGCGGCATTTTTTTGGGTGCTCTACATCATACGCCTCCCCCGGCGCAATGGGCCGCTGGCTGGAGCGATCTTAGTAAGTTTGGGCGAGCTGGCATTAGTCTTGAATCGATTGAACATCATCAGGGATTCATCGGCGCACGCCAGTGGCTTGGCAATGATCGGCATCGGCATCCTGGCGGCATTTTTGTGGATTGTACATTTCCGTTGGCGGGCGCTAGCGCGACGCTGACAGTATACGTTTGGTGCGGCCGCGTGCCGCAGGAATGGGGGTATTGCCCTGGTTCTGTGAAAAAAGGCATTACTGAAAGCCCGGCCGGGCAGTTGCACATGCTGGCGATGGGCATTGTTACCGGCTTCGCGGTGTTTCTGCCTGACGCGGGTGCCAGTCTGGATCTGCGTCGTGTCGTGGTCCGGCTGGAAAGCGCGCTGGTACTGCGGGGCGCAGCGCTCTGGTGCCTGATTGCAACCAGTCCTTGAAAAGCGGAGTTCGCGGGTAACAGTTCGTATTCCATTGCGCGATGGAAGGAGCTGGTCCATGAATAGTCAGTACCTGGTGATTACGATCGCTGTCGCGGCGATGGCGGCGCTTTCCGGGGCCAGAAAGCTGCGCCGCGATCCGAAGGTTGTGCACGTAGTGCATGAGGTCGTCGGAGTACCGCTCAAGTATTTTCCGCATCTGGCAGGATGTCTGTTCGCCGGGGCTTGGGGCTGGTTCTCGGGATCTGGTGGCCGCCGCTGGGAATCGCTGCGGGTGCCGGGTTGGTCGTCTACTTTGCGGGGGCGGTTGTGGCGCACCTGCGCGTCGGCGATGTGAAAGGGATGGGACCTGCGGCCCTCATCCTGGTCTTGTGCATCGCGGCGCTCGCCCTTCGAGTTCTGAAGCACTAGGCGAGCAATGCCGTGCCGGATTATCTTGGCAAAGGCGTCATTTCTTAGTATGCGATAGGCTGAACGCGAACGAACGCATCAGGATCTGCGCCTGGATTTCCTGACCGCTCCGCACACCGCGTGCGGCCAGTCTCGGGATATTGTCGTACAAAAGGATCGCTGGGGCCGCAGAAGCCAGCACAAGTGTTGCACTCGCGTTGTCATTAAACGTGGCATCCGATCAGATTGCTTCTTCCTTAAGGAAATGAAGTGCAAATGGGCTATTTGCCGATCGCAATCTTGCCTCATCCCTCGCACAGCGACGGAGATTGCCGAGTCAGAGCGCGGCGCGCGATCGCGCTTTCTAAGAGGACGAACTCACTCCATTTTGCGTCGAGCGAAATAGTATTGCGTGCCGCCCAGAATCGCGAACATCAGCACCGCGAAAATCCGATTGTTGGCGAGCGCGCCCAGCACTTGCGGGCCAATGTGCAGGAAATGTTC
>JBOGNJ010000257.1:0-3598 GCA_050746905.1 Candidatus Acidiferrales bacterium | reverse complement strand
CACGGCGGGCCACGAGAAATCGTGGCCCGTTTTTTTTGGACCGGCGAAAACTGGGCTGGAGGCGGCGCCGCCGCGTTCTTCGCGGTGCTGCAATCTCAGTGCTACAATGCTGTCTGGCCCACCGGAGGCGCTCATCGTGGCTGCTCCTGCTTGTCCGCACAACCACACGATTCTGATTGCCAAGGATGAGCATGAGGAATACGTCGAATGCCTCGATTGCGGGGAAATTTTCGAGGTTGCGGAACGCGAATCCGCGCCAGGTTTGGACGAATCCCTCTCAGACGCTTAGGATCGCAGGCTTCAAAGCTCGTTCCGCCAGTTGACAAACCCACGCTAACTATTTTATCTTGCCATAGTCTAACTATGCATCGACTCTCTATGCCAGGAGCGAACCATGCGCCGCGATGAAATCCCGCCGGGAACTCTGCATCTTTTGATCCTGAAAACGCTCGCGCGCCGGGGCGAATTGCACGGCTACGAAATCGCGCGCACCATTCAGCAAAATTCGGAAGACGTGCTGCAGGTGGAGGAAGGGTCTCTCTATCCCGCGCTGCAGCGAATGCTGCTGAAAGGCTGGGTGAAGGCGTACTGGGGAACGACGGCGGAAAACCGGCGCGCGCGCTTTTACCGGCTGACAGCCGCCGGCCGCAAACAATTGCAAGTCGAGGAGTCGCAGTTTGAGCGCGTGGTGAGCGCGATCACGCGGGTGATCGAGACGGCGTGATGGGAAAAGGACAGTTTGTAGTCGAGAGTCGAGAGTTGAAAGAGAAAGGCAGAGATGGTTTTGCGCAGAAGGCGCGCAAAGCGGAAGAGATCTATTTTTGGAGAACCGGTTGGAAGCCAAGAGAGAACAGCATGACTGACCTCAGGGGTTGAAACTCCGACTCCCGATGGTTTTCGGCACGGCTAAAGCCGTGCTCTGACGAAACCTCTTCTTGCAAAGCAAGTTAAGGACGAACGGCGAGGACGAGATGAATTGGCTGGGTGAATTGGGGCGGCGGGTGGCCATGCTGCTACGGCGGCGGAAGTTCGACCGCGAAATGGATGAAGAGATGCGCGTTCATCTGGAACTGCGCGAGCGGGAGCAGCGCGAAGCGGGCCTCCCGGCCAAGCAAGCGTACACGGCCGCGCGAAAGAATTTCGGCAACGCGCTGGCGCTGCGCGAAGCGAGCCGCGAATCGTGGGGTTGGGTCTGGCTGGAGCATCTGGCGCAGGATTTGCGTTACGCCTTCCGCATGCTGCGCAAGAATCCTGGATTCACGGCCATCGCCGTGCTGACTCTGGCGCTGGGCATCGGCGCGAACACGGCGATATTCTCGATTGTCGATGCGATTTTTCTGCGGCCGCTGCCTTATCCCAACGCGCAGCAGATCTACCTCGTGGCAAGAACGGGAAATGCATACGGTGGAGAGTCCATTTCTCCGGCGATTTTTGCGGCCTGGCGCCAACAACAGGAAAATCTCTTCGAGCACTTCGCGCAGGTGCAGTGGCAGGGCGATGCGACGCTCATGGTATCGGGCGAACCCGAAAGCGTTCCTTCGATGGGAATCTCGACGGATTTTCTTGCCATGACCGGCGTGCATTCGATTCTCGGGCGAGATTTCCGCCCCGAGGAGGGAGTGGTCGGCGGCCCAAATGTCGTCATGCTGAGCAACAGCTTGTGGCGCAGCCGATTCGAATCGGACCCAAACGTCGTGGGGCGAAGCCTCACATTGAACAGCAAACCTTACACGGTTGTCGGCGTTCTTCCGGCGGGATTCACAGACCCGACTTTCAGTCCGCCGGAAGCGCAACTCTGGTTTCCCGTACAAGTTCCCGCCACGAGCAACGATCCCGGAAACGGTGGGCGGCTTTGCTTCGGCACGCTGAAACGCGGAGTCAGCATCGCGCAGGCCGAAGCGGCGCTTACGCCCGCGCTCTCCGACCTGCGGCGGCAGTTTCCGAAGATATTCATGCCGCACGAACGCGCGCACCTGATTCCGCTGCGCGAAATGCTGAACCAATGGGCGGGCCCGGCAGTGCTGCTGCTCTTTGGCGCGGTCGGGCTGGTGCTGCTGATTGCGTGCGTGAACGTGGCGAACCTGACGCTGGCGCGGTCAGCGACACGCCAGCGGGAGATGGCCATTCGCGCGGTCAACGGCGCCAGCCGCAGCCGGCTCATCCGGCAATTGCTGACGGAGAGCATTCTGCTGGCGGCATTCGGAGGGGCGCTTGGCGTGCTGGCGTGTTATGCCAGTTTCAGCTTCCTTATGACGCTGGTTCCCGCGAGTGTGCCGCATGTTGGGCCATTCGGAATCGACGAGAGAGTTCTTGCCTTTGCATTTGCGCTGAGCATTGCCACGGGAATCCTATTCGGCGCCGTGCCTGCGCTGGGCGCCTCGCGCGTGGACTTGAACGGCTCACTCAAGGAATCCAGCACGCAAGCGGGCGCGCGAAGTATGGGTGGGCTTCACCGGACGCTGACCGCGAGCGAAATCGCAATTTCCCTGGTGCTGCTGATTGGCGCGGCGCTGGCGCTGGAAAGCCTTGCGAGGCTTACCATGGTGAAGCCCGGTTTCGATGCGCGCAACGTGCTGACATTCTCGGTTTCCCTCCCAAGCGAAAAATACGACACGCCGGTGAAACGAACGGCTTTCTTCGATCAGACGCTCTCGCGCCTCTCGGCTCTTCCGGGCGTGGAACAGGCGGCGATCATAGACCCGCTGCCGCTGGAAGGAGGTGCGGACATTCTCTTCAGCATCGAGGGCGGGACGGGCGCGGCGCCGGCCGGCGAACCGCTGGCCGCCAACATTCGGATCGTCAGTGCGGATTATTTCCGCGCGTTGCGAATCCCGCTTCTTCGCGGGCGCGAGTTGAACGCAGCCGACAACGCCAGCGGCGCACCCGTGGTGGTGATCAACCAGACGATGGCGAGGATGTTTTGGGCGGACAAGGATCCCATCGGGCAGCAAATCTGGATCGGCAAGCCGATGGGGCCGGCGCAAAGCGATCCCGCGCCGCGGCGAATTGTCGGAATTGTCGGCGACATCCGTGAATCGGCGCTGAACGATATGCCCGGCCAGACTATGTTTATCCCCTATACACAAACAAAGTTTAACAGCTCAGCGTCGTTTGTGGTGCGCGCGAAAGCTGCGTCGCTGCTGTCGATTCCAGAGATTCGCAGCGCGTTGCACGACGTGGATCCGGGCGAGCCACTCACGCAGATTCGAACCATGGAGCAAGTGGTTTCGAGTTCTTTGAACGATTGGCGTTTCCACGCGATTCTGCTCGGCATTTTTGGCGCGCTGGCGCTGGTGATTGCGACGGTGGGCGTGTACGGCGTGATTTCATATTCGGTGGCGCAGAGGACGCACGAGATTGGCATACGTATGGCGCTGGGCGCGCAACAGGGCAGCGTTCTGCGTCTGGTGATCGGACAAGGGCTGGCGCTCGCAGGCATCGGGATTGTCGCGGGCATCGCGGCGGCGCTGGGCTTGACGCGGTTGATGGCCAGTTTGCTGTACGGAGTGAGTGCGAGCGACCCGCTCACGTTTGCCGGAGTAGCGCTCTTGCTCGTAGTGGTGACGCTGGTGGCCTGTTATGTGCCGGCGCGGCGGGC
>JBOGNJ010000256.1:0-4529 GCA_050746905.1 Candidatus Acidiferrales bacterium | reverse complement strand
ACGAGGAGCACGCCGCCGGGGATTTCGCCGTTCTGGATTGCAGTTTCGACGATCGGGTCGAGAACAGAAAGATTGGGGCGAGACGATTTTTGCGCGGAAGATTGGCCGGAATTTGCGGCGCGAGCGGAGTTGCGAACTTTGCGACTTACCTCAGGGGCTGAAGCCCCTGCGAGCTTGGCAGCTTTTGGCACGGCCCTTCGCGCCTTAAGGTGAACTAAAGCCGTGTCTTGACGCGACGCGTTGCTTGCGAGGTCGCCTCCCGCCGATTGCGCGGGCGAAAGCGGCGCGGCGAAGACGCTAAATAGCAAAATCGCGAGAATACGAATGAGAAACAGGCGAGACGCGCTTTGGTTGTGCCGCATTGAACTGTGTGCTATATACAGCCGCGAGATGAAAGCGTCAACTCCAGAATATTTTCCGCAGGAACATGCGTGAACGCGGAATCGCGGTAATTATAATTCTTCTGCTCATGACTCCTGCCTTGAAAGCTCAAAAAAGGAAGACCACGAAGCCGCGCCGCGCGCCCGTCGACAGCGCGTGGGTGGAGAAAACGCTGAAAAAAATGACGCTCGAGGAAAAGCTAGGGCAACTTGTGATGGTTTATTACTGGGGCCGGTTTACTTCGACGGAGAGTCCGGACTACGAGGAATTACTGCGCGAAGTGAAGGAAAAGAACATCGGCGGAATTATTTTGCAGGCGCAACGGACTCCGACGGGCGTCGAGCGGAGCCAAGTGTATCCGAGCGCCGTGCTCGCGAACCAATTGCAACGCGCGGCGAAGATTCCGTTGCTGGTGGCGGCGGATTTCGAAACGGGGACTTCGATGCGGCTGGCGGATGGGACGGCATTTCCCTCGGCGATGGCCGTGGCGGCGACGGGCGATCCTCATGACGCGTACACGATGGGGAAAATAACGGCGATCGAAGCGCGCGCAGCGGGGTTGAATTGGATTTTTGCGCCCGTATCGGACGTGAACGACAATCCGGATAATCCGATCATCAATACGCGGTCGTTTGGCGAGGATCCGCAGCGCGTGGCGGAATTTGTGACGCAGTTCATTCACGGCGCACAGGACAATGGCGCGCTGGCAACGGCGAAGCATTTTCCGGGACACGGCGACGTGAACGTGGACTCGCATGTCTCTGTGCCTGTGGTGCCGGGAGACGTCGCGGAACTGAATCGCGTGGAGCTGGTTCCCTTTCGCGCGGCGATTGCGGCCGGAGTGGGCGCTGTGATGTCTGGACACCTGGTGGTGCCGGCGCTCGAGCCGGATACGAATGTGCCTGCGACGCTGTCGCATCGTGTGCTGACGGATTTGCTGCGAAAAAAACTCGGATTCAAGGGAATCGAGGTGACGGACGCGCTGGACATGGGAGGCGTGACGACGATTGATTCGCCGCCGAACGTCGCGGTGCGCGCCGTGAACGCAGGGATTGACGTGCTGCTGATTCCGCCGGACCCCGATGCGGCCATCGACGCGATGGAAGAAGCGGTGAAATCGGGCGAGTTGCCGATGGCGACCGTGGATGAAGCGGTGCGACGGATTCTGCGCGGCAAAGCGCAACTCGACCTTGAAAGAAACCGGCTCGTCGATTTGAACAGGATAAACAGCGTGTTCGGCTCGCCGAAATTCAAGGCGGCGTCGCAGGACATTGCGGACCGTGGGATCACGCTGATTCGCGACGGACAAAAAATATTGCCGCTGGACGCGACGAAGCCGCTGCGCGTGCTGTTGGTGGCAATCTCCGGGGATCCGGACCCCTATCCGGGGTCAGTGATTGAAAATGAATTGCGCGGGCGAGCCGATTCTGTACAAGTGGTGCGCGTGGATACGAATTTCGTGAAAGCGAACACGGTGCAATTGCCGCCACCCGATAGTTACGACGTGGCGGTTGCGACTTTGTTTGTGCGCGTGGCGGACCGCAAGGGCACGGTGGGGCTGCCCGCGGACGAAGCGGCGCTGCTCAATCAGGTGATTGCGGCGGGCAAGCCGACGATTGTTGCGTCGCTGGGGAGTCCGTATCTGGTGAGCCGCTTCCCGAATGCGAAAACGTGGATTGCGGCGTTTGCGACGCAGGACGTGGTGCAGCGCGCGATGGTGCGCGCGATCTTCGGGCAGATTGCGATCGGAGGACAACTTCCGGTGAGCGTTCCCGGAGTGGCGAAACTTGGCGATGGAATGCGCGTCGCTGCGAATCCCATGAAGCTGGTGGACGCGCCGGATGCGTTGAGCGCAAAGCTAAAGCCCGCATTCGAGCTGCTCGACCGCGGCGTGAGCGATCATTCGTTTCCGGGGGGCGTGCTGGCGGTGGGCTGGCGCGGACAGTTGGTGGAACATGCGTTTGGACGGCTGACGTATGACGCGAAATCGCCGAAAGTGCGAGACGCGACGATTTACGATGTGGCTTCGCTGACGAAGCCGGTCGTGACGACGTCCGCGATCATGACGCTGGTGGCAGAGGGACGCGTGGATTTGGACGCGCCGGTGTCGCGCTATTTGCCGGAGTGGGTGAGCGGCCCGAAGGTAAGTCAACAGGCAGGCTGGCGGAAGAAAGTTACGGTGAGCGACTTGCTGATGCATACGTCGGGGCTGCCCGCGCATCGCGAGTTTTATAAGGATACGAAGGGCCAGGAGGCGATTCTCAAGCGTGCGAACGCGGAGCCGCTGGTCGCGGAGCCGGGAACGAAAGTCGAGTATTCGGACTTGGGATTCATGCTGCTGGGCGAAATTGTCGAGAGACTGACGGGCGAGACGCTCGAGCAGTTTGCGCGCGAGAATATTTTTGCGCCGCTGGGCATGAACCATTCCTATTTCAATCCGCCGCGGGCGTTGCGCACGCAAATTGCTCCAACGGAAAACGATGCGGCATTTCGAAAACGGCAATTGCAGGGCGAAGTGGACGATGGGAATGCGTTCGCGATGGGAGGAGTTGCGGGGCACGCGGGGCTGTTCACGACGGCGCAGGATGTTTCCGTGTTTGCGCAGATGCTGCTGAACGGCGGGGTGTACGCGCAAAGGAGAATTTTTACCCGAGATATTATCGAGGAATTCACGGCACGCGTAACTATGGGAAATTCGGCGCGAGCGCTGGGATGGGACGTGCCGACGGAGAACTCGTCGAGCGGACATTACATGTCGCGGCACGCGTACGGCCACAACGGGTTTACGGGAACTTCGATCTGGATTGACCCGGACAAGCAGCTGTTTGTAATTCTGTTGACGAATCGCGTGTATCCCTCGGCGGCGAACGATAAAATCCGCCAAGTGCGTCCCGCGCTGCACGATGCGATCATCGAGGCGCTGGGACTCTCCCCGCAGGGCGCAGCCACACGATAACTGCCACGGCACAAACCCTGCACAGAAGCGCATGTTGGAGCTATCGCGCGTGCGGCTCCGGCTATAATCTCCGGTGATGAGAAAAGCTCTCCCGCGAAGCGCAACGACCGAGCGTCAAAATCCGCACTCGCGAAATATCGATCAGAAACCGACGCGCGAAATTCTACGCGTGATCAACCACGAAGATGCACAGATTGCGCGCGCGGTGAAACGCGAAATTCCGAAGATTGCGCGCGCCGTCGATGAAATTGCGGCGCGAATCCGCAAAGGCGGAAGGCTTTTTTACATTGGCGCGGGAACGAGCGGAAGGCTTGGCGTGCTGGACGCTTCGGAATGCCCGCCGACGTTTGGCGTGCCGCGCACGCTGGTGCAAGGGATCATCGCGGGCGGCACGCGGGCGTTGACGGAATCGGTGGAAGGCGAGGAAGACAACGAAAAGCAGGGTGCACGGGATTTGCGCGCGCGAGGGATCACGGCGCGCGATGCGGTGGTGGGCCTGGCGGCGAGCGGATCGACTCCTTATGTGCTGGGCGCATTGAAATACGCGCGACAGCACGGCGCATACACGATTGGCGTGACCATGAACCGGGACAGCGTGATTTCGCGTGCCGCCCACGTGACCATCGCGCCAATCACCGGACCCGAAGTGATTGCCGGGTCGACGCGAATGAAGGCGGGGACGGCGCAGAAGATGGTCCTAAACATGCTTTCAACCACCGTGATGATCCGGCTTGGCCACGTTTACGACAACTGGATGATCAAGGTGGCTAAGACGAATCGGAAGTTACGAAAGCGGGCACTGAGGAATCTAACTGACGCCACGGGAAAGCCGGTGTTGACCGCGGAACACGCATTGCGTCAAGCGGGAGACAATCTGCAGGTGGCGCTGATAATGCTAAAGGCTGGCCTGGACGCCCGGCAGGCACGCCTGAGATTGGCGGCCACGCATGGCAACTTACGCAAAGCCGTTGCGGGCGCAGATAAATCCGCACGCGGCAACAAGAGGAAGTAAGACGGGAATGGACAAATTCAAGATTCAGGGCGGCCGGCGGCTCGAAGGCACGGTGCGGATCAGCGGCGCAAAAAACGCGGCGCTTCCGATCATGGCGGCGGCGCTGCTGACGTCCGAGAAAGTGGAACTCGACAATATTCCCCGCGTGCGGGACATCATCACGATGGCGAAGCTGCTGGC
>JBOGNJ010000255.1:0-5223 GCA_050746905.1 Candidatus Acidiferrales bacterium | reverse complement strand
TAAAAATGCCGGTGTCCGCGCAAATGAAGCAAATCCAATTCGTCGATCAAGCCATGATGCTTCAACAAATCAAGCGTGCGATAAACAGTCACGCGAGTGATTCGCGGATCGATCTTCTGCGCCCGCGCCAGAATTTCCCCCGCATCCAAATGATGCGGAGCCGTATCCATCACCTGCAGCACCACGCGCCGCTGCCGCGTCAGCCGAATCGAGCGCGCAGCAAGCTGCTTCTGCAGTTGGCCTGGTTTTTCCTGGACGTTGATTCGTTCGCCGGTGGAGACCCGGCGCGCTGCGGTAGGAGCCATCTTAGTGGCCAGGCAACAGCCTGACTACATCATAGTACATCACGAAGCCGAAGACGGCGAGCAGGAACACCAGCCCCACCGTCACAAAACGCTCTTTCACCGCGATGCTCAGGTCGCGGCGCAGCGAGCCTTCAATCGCAAGCATCAACACGTGCCCGCCATCCAGAATCGGAATCGGGAGCAAATTCAAAATTCCCAGGTCCACGCTGAGGAACGCCATGAAGATAATATATTCCGCAAACCCCAGCTTCGCCGCCTCGGTGGACATTTGCACAATTCCAACCGGACCTGCAAGCGACTTGATGGACATTTTGCCCGCGACCAGGGCTCCCACCACCGACAGAATCTGCCGCGTCATGGTCACGTTTCGATCCCACGACTGGGCCGCTGCAGCGAAGAACGGATAGGACTCCCTCACAGTTTCCGTGATGTGTGTGTAGCCCACCACCCAGCGCTTGCCTCCCCCATCGCCTGGATCGGTGTCGACCGGAGTCATGGTCATCGGAATCTCAGCGCCATTCCGGCGCACAAGAAGATGGACCGGCTTGCCGGGAGAGTTCTGAATCAGGTTCTGCACGGCCGCAAAATCGGCCGGCGGCGTGCCATCGACGGAAGCAATTTCGTCGCCAGTCTTAAGACCGGCCTTTGCCGCGGGGAGACCGCGGTCAACCGCGTCGACGATCACGCGTTCCTTGGGAAATCCGAGAACATTGGAAGCGTCCGTCAAGTCCTGGGGAATTTTGATTTTCGCCGAGAGTGTTTTCCCGTTGCGCTCAAATTGGACGCTGATCTCCTTCCCCGGAATGACGGAGGGAGCCGACACGGCGTCGCCCCAATTGCTGACAGGAGTATTGTCGATGGCGACGATTTTGTCGCCGGCCTGGATGCCCGCGGCTGCCACCGGAGAATTCGGGGGAACGCCCGCGACGACGGCGGGCTGGTGCGTGTACTTCGGCACCGGTATGCCCACGTTGTAGAGTCCCCATAGCAGCACAAACGCCAGCACGAAATTCATGAACGGCCCGGCCAGTATGACGAACAGCCGTTGCCATCGCGGCTTCGCCAGAAATTCATCCGGCGCGCCTGAGCGCTCTTCCGCCGGATTATCGCCCGCCATTTTCACGTAGCCGCCCAACGGGAACACGCTAATCCGGTAATCGGTGTTGCCGCGTTTCCAGCCGAAAATCCGGTTCCCGTAGCCCAGCGAGAACACATCCACGCGCACGCCGCAAATTCGCGCCGCCATGAAGTGTCCCCACTCGTGCACGAACACCATGATTCCCAGACCCACGATCGCGGCGACGATTCCGACCCATGTATGCGACATCACGTTAATTCTTCCTTTTCTCGATTTCTTCTCGCGCTATCCGGCGCGCTTCCTTGTCCGCTTCCAGCACGTCATCCATCGACTGGAACGTCACACGCGGCATCCGCTCCAGCACGCGCTCGATTACCTTCGGAATTCCCGTGAACCCCAACCGCCCCTCCAAAAACACCGCCACGCTTTCCTCATCCGCTGCGTTCAACGCGCACGGCAACGCGCCCCCCTGCTCCATAGCTTCGCGCGCCAATCTTAAACAGGGAAATTTTTTAATCGGTACCGGCTCAAAATCCAGTTTCTTCAGACTTTTCCAGTCCAGCGCTACTCCATTCGATGCTACGCGCTCCGGATAGGTTAGCGCATATTGAATCGGCATGCGCATATCGGTTGGGCCGAGCTGTGCCAGAATCGAACCATCGACAAATTCCACCATCGAGTGAATGGTCGACTGCGGATGTATCACCACTTCAATCTGGTCGGGCCGGACGCCGAATAGCCATCGCGCCTCGATTATCTCAAAGCCTTTATTCATCAGCGTGGCCGAATCGATCGTGATTCTCTTCCCCATCTTCCAATTGGGATGCGCCAACGCTTGTTCCGGCGTCACGTTCTTGAATCTCGACGCGGGAGTCTTCCGAAATGGCCCGCCCGACGCCGTCAGTACCAGCTTTTTCACTTCACGCCGCTCGCCCGCCCGCAAACACTGGTGAATCGCGTTATGCTCGCTGTCAACCGGTAACACGGCTTTGGCCTGCTTCTCCGCCGCGGCCATCACCAATTCTCCCGCCGCCACCAGCACTTCTTTGTTCGCCAGCGCCAAATTTTTCCCTTGCTGCACCGCCTTATATGTTGCCGGCAATCCCACCACGCCCACCGCCGCTGAGAGAACCGTATCCGCGTCCGGATGCGTCGCGACGCGTTCCATTCCATCCGCGCCGCAAAGTATTTCCGGCAGCGGCTCAACCTTCATAGCCGCCAGCCGCTCGCGAAGCTCCTTCGCGCCTTCGCACGTCGCAACGGAAACAATCTTCGGCCTGTGCTTCGCCGTCTGCTCCGCGGCAAGCTCCACATTGCCGCCCGCGGCCATTGCCACCACTTCAAATTTTCCCGGTAGCGAATCCACCACGTTCAGGCATTGACGCCCGATCGAGCCCGTGGATCCGAGAATGGAAATTCGTTTCACCGAAGGTCATCCATTATTATAAATGCTTCACGTCAGGGCACGGCTTCCATCCACGGTGCGATACGTAGGATCGTACAAAAACAATCGCTCGCACTTAACAATGCTTCAAAGCCCGTTTCGGTAGCCTGGTTGCGTCAGGGCACGGCTTCAGCCGTGCCGAAAGAATGCCATATTTAATGGGCTTGAGCCCCTGAGGTTGTTCGTGTATGGGGCTATTCGTACTCATGAAGCTGGTCGGTCGTGTATCACTGCCGGCCTTGCAGGAGCCACCCGGCACAAAGCCATACCACCGGGGCAGCTAAAATCAGGCTGTCAATACGATCCAACATTCCTCCGTGTCCCGGAAGCAGCGCGCCGGAATCTTTCGCTCCCGCGCCGCGTTTATACGCTGATTCTACCAGATCGCCCACCTGCCCCGCGACGTTCGCCAGTGCCGCCGTTGCCAGCCACGGCATGGCATCGTAATGCAGCCCGCGCGCGAAGCAGTATCCAGCGATCAGCGAGCCCAATACATTTCCCGCCGCGCCCTCCCACGTTTTCTTCGGAGAAAGCGCCGGAGCCATCTTGATTCGCCCCAGGAATTTACCCACAAAATAAGCCAGCGTGTCTCCCGCCCACACAATCGTCAGCGTAAAAAGCACCAACAGCGAGCCTCGCGTTGCCTGCCCGTCCAGCCGTACCAAATAACTGAACGGCAACGCCACAAAAATCAGTCCCGCCGCGCTCGCCCCGATCCCCGGCAACACATCAGCGATCGGCATGCGGCTCATCACTCCGATGCACGCGCATCCCAGCACAAACAGCAGAATCAGCACTTCCGGCGATTCATACGAGCCCGCCAGCCCGCGAATCACCTCCGTATTCGGCCCCAGCCAACGCACTTCGGTTACGCCCAGCAGCCATTGCACGCCGAACAACACCGCCGCGCAAACCATCGTCCACTCGCGAAACGCCCGCAATCCCATCTGCGCCGTCAGCTTGAAGAACTCCATCATCGCTAACAGCGCCACCGCCGCCGCCACAATCGCCACCACCCACGTGGGCGCCCAATACACCACGAGCACAACAATGGGAATCAGGATCGCCCCGGTCACAATGCGTTTCAGCATTCGCCTTGTTTGCGTCCCGACACTTTTGGTCGGGACATCCCCTAAGGTTCCAAAATCTGTTTTGTTCGCCTTACAAGCACCGTTTGCGAGGCCATTTTCCTCTTTCCGTCAGGGCACGGCTTTAGCCGTGCCGTAAGCAACACAAGTCCGGGCGGCTTCAGCCGCTGAGGTTCATTGTCGTTTACCGCGCCCCATTGCCGCTCCCATGCTGCGAACTCAATCCCCCATACCGCCGTTCCCTCTGCTGAAAATTAAGAAACGCCTCGAGCAATCTCTCCCGCGTAAAATCCGGCCACAACTCATCCGTAATGTAAAGCTCCGCATATGCAATCTGCCACAACAGGAAATTGCTCACGCGCATTTCCCCGCTCGTGCGAATCAGCAAATCCGGATCCGGCAGCCCCGCCGTATATAAATGGTCAGAAATCGTCTCCTCATCCGCCTGAAACGCCGCCATCCCGTTCAGCCGCACCTGATCCAGAATCGAATTGAACGCATCCACCAATTCCGCGCGTCCGCCATAGTTCAGCGCGACAATCAGCTTCATCCCCGTATTCTGCGCCGTCAGACGCATCGCCTTCTCGATATCCCTTTGCACTGCCTCCGGCAATTGCGCCGCGCGCCCAATCACCAGCAAGCGGATATTATTCCCGTGAATTGAAGGCAGCTCTTTCTTCAGATACTCCCGCAGCAGTCGCATCAAGAAATCGATTTCCGCTTTGGGCCGCCGCCAATTTTCGAGAGAAAATGCGTACAGCGTCAGGGCCGGCACTTTCAATCGCGCGCACGTTTCAATCACTTCCCGCGCAATTTTCACGCCCGTGCGATGCCCCGCGATCCTCGGCAAATGACGCCGCTGCGCCCACCGCCCGTTGCCGTCCATAATGATCGCGACGTGCCTCGGCAGCCGTTTCAAATCAATTTCTTCGAGAAGCGCCGCTTCCGCGCGGCTCGTGGACTTCAGCAGTTCCGTGGCTGTCACCAAATTTTACTCGAGGGATTTCCGCTGAAAACGTAGCACAGCAGTACGTAGCGAAGCAACCGCGCGCGCCGCCGCACCCCGCTTCTAAATCACCCCAACCCAGCGGCGTTCGGCTTGAAAATCGACGCGTACGCCAGCACCAGGGTCAGCACAATCATCGCGATGCTGATGCCCCACGCAACCACATTGAATACGCTTCCATTCACATGCTCGCCCATCAAGCTCTTCCGGTTCACCAGCAGCAAAATGAACACCAGCACGATCGGCAGCCATATCCCATTGCCCACCTGCGACAATATCAAGATTTTCACCAGCGGTGCTTT
>JBOGNJ010000254.1:0-1777 GCA_050746905.1 Candidatus Acidiferrales bacterium | reverse complement strand
CATGCGGCGGCGGTGGTTACCGAAGCGGAAGGCCACGCGGCGAATTTTCGTTGCCCGTACCACGGATGGACGTATGGCACGGACGGAGCGCTGAAAGGCACGCCCGATTTCGACGGCGTCTGCAATTTCGACCGGAGCAAGAATGGCCTGGTTCCCGTCCGCGTGGCTGCGTGGGAGAAATTCATTTTCGTCAATCTGGACGCGCAATCGGGGTCTCTGGAAGCTTTCCTTGGCGGCCTAATCAAACACGTCGAGCCGCTTCGTCTCGCGTCCCTGCATTTTTTTGAGCGTCGCAGCTACGAACTCAACTGCAACTGGAAAGTTTACGTTGATAATTTCCTCGATGGCGGGTACCACGTTCCCTATCTCCACAAGGGGCTGAACAGCGTGCTTGATTATGCGAATTACAGTATCGAGAACCAAGATCGTTTCTGCCTTCAGTCGAGCCCGGTGGAAACGTCGAGCGCGAATGCGGATGCTGATGCGGCGGCAACGCGGCAAGGTAATCGCGCGTTCTATTTCTGGCAGTATCCGAACTTTATGTTGAACTGGTACGAGGGTTATCTCGATACGAATCTCGTGTTGCCGCTTTCCATCGACCGTTGCCGCGTGATTTTCGATTTTTATTTTGCGGAGACTGGTCAGGGCGCGAAGGAATACAATCAGCAAAGCGTCGCCGTTAGCCATCGCGTGCAGGAAGAAGACGTTGGCATATGCGAAGCCGTGCAGCGCGGATTGCATTCGCGCGCTTATGTGGCGGGGCGCCTCTCCGTGCGCCGCGAAGCGGGCGAGCATTTATTTCACCGGTTGCTGCACACGGATTTGAAAGCAGGATTGGGACGCGGACACGATTCATCTCAGTGAGGCGACGCGGAGTTTCCCACCCTTTGCAATGAACGCGAAGGATGGCGCACCCAAAGATTAGCAAAAAAGAAGGAACCGGAGGCGAAACGAATATGGACGCCAAAGCGGGTGCGCAGGAAAAATTCCGGGACGTACGGAAGAACGTGCTGAATCTGAGCCACCGAATCCACGCGAATCCCGAGCTTGGATTCCAGGAAGAGAAAGCCTGCGCTTGGCTGGCGGACGAGCTGGCGGATGCCGGATTCGACGTGCAACGCGGCGTTTGCGATGTGCCGACGGCGTTCATCGCGCGCTCGGGGAGCGGGCCATTGCATGTTGCAATTTGCGCGGAATACGATTGTTTGCCGGAAATTGGGCATGCGTGCGGGCACAACACGATCGCGGCGATGGCTGTGGGGGCGGGAATCGCCGCGGCGAAAGTCGCGGATGATGCGGGACTCACGGTGAGCGTTATCGGGACGCCGGCCGAAGAAGTCGGAAACGCGAGCGGGAAAATCGTGATGCTTGAACGCGGCGGGTTTGACGGCATACATGCAGCAATGATGGTCCATCCCGCGCCGATAGAAATGCTCGAAGCGCATCTGATTGCGGCGTCGATTTTTGACGTCTACTACACGGGCAAGGAAGCGCACTCGTCGGCATTTCCGGAAATGGGGATCAATGCCGCGGACGCACTCACCGTGGCGCAAACGTCGATTGGGCTGCTGCGGCAACATCTGCGGCCCACGGATCGCGTACACGGAATCATCACGCACGGCGGCGACGCGCCCAACGTTGTCCCGGCGCACACTTCGGCAAAATATATGGTGCGCGCCGAAAGTATCAGGGAGCTGGATGACGTGCGCACGAAAGTTCATCGCTGCTTCGAAGCGGGCGCGATTGCCACGGGAGCGAAACTCGAAATTCGCGGCGG
>JBOGNJ010000253.1:0-1923 GCA_050746905.1 Candidatus Acidiferrales bacterium | reverse complement strand
TGCTCCCGATATTGCTACCGGGACGGTGGGCTCTTACCCCACCTTTTCACCCTTACCTGTGCGGCGCCCAATTGGCCCGCGAGAGGTTTTGCCTCTTGCCGGCCGCCGAGACGCATTCCTCACCGGCGGTTTATTTTCTGTGGCACTTTCCGTAGCCGAAGCGTTTCTGCTTCAGTCCCCTGACGTTATCAGGCGCGTTGCCCTAACCGTTCCAAAACGGCGGAGTCCGGACTTTCCTCCAACCCGTCCACTTCGCGATGGTCTGCGACGAACGGACCAGCGATCACCCGACTCGCCCGCTATCCGCCATTATAAACGGCATCCACACCACGCGAAAGCGGAAAGCAAGTCGCCCAGAGTTACTTAATGAGCGTGAAACGAGGGCGTCGTGGAGCGCGTCCCTCAATGGCAGATGTTGTGCTTTCATTGTTGTACTGCGGTTGTACTGCGAAAGACGCGCTCGCATTTTAATCGAGAACAGTTGACGTTCTACCGAGGCGGGCATAGCATCGCAGACCTGCCACGAATTTCTTGTGAGGAGGAACTTTTGATGCATCAGCAATCGAGTTTGCCAAAAATATATGCTGCGGCAGCATTTTGTGTGGCCGCGATTTTCTGTACCACCGCGCTTTTCGCTGCTGGACGCGCGCCGGCAAAATCCCATGCGGCAGTTGCAACCGCCCTGCCCGCCGGGCCTTCCGGCTATCACTTGCTCAAGACGATTCCCGTCCCCGGCGACACGTTCTGGGATTATCTGAAATTCGAGCCGTCAACTCATCGCCTGTTCATTTCGCACGGCACGCACTGCGTTGTTTTGGACGTTGACACCGGAAAAGTGGTCGGAGACATCACGGGCATGGAAGGCATTCATGGAATCGTGCTCGCGCCGGAATTCAATCGCGGCTTCATCACTGACGGCCGCGCCGCCAAAGTGGTGATTTTCGATCTAAAGACTCTGCAAGTCACCGGAAGCGCACCCGCGGACCCGGACGCCGACGGCGAAGTCTACGATCCCGCGTCGAAGCGCGTCTTCACCATGAACGGCGATTCAAAAACTTCCACCGTGATCGACGCGGCGACCGGCAAGGTTGTCGGGAAAATCGACCTCGGAGGCCAGCCGGAGTTCCCGGTCGCCGACGGCAAGGGCCACGTCTACGCGAATCTCGAAAGCACCAGCGAAATCGTCGAGATCGACTCGAACACAATGAAAATCACGAATCGCTGGCCGCTCGCGCCCGCGCAATCACCGAGCGGACTCGCGATGGACAAAGAACATCGCATTCTCTTCTCCGGCTGCCACAACAAAATGATGGCGATTGTGAACGCCGACACGGGCAAGGTGATTGCGACGCCCGCGATTGGCCAGGGCGTTGACGCCACGCGTTTCGATCCGGGCACGCAGGACGCGTTCAGCTCGAATGGCGACGGCACTCTCACCGTGATTCACGAAGACTCGCCGACGCAATTCTCCGTGGTCGAAAATGTGCCGACGGAACGCGGCGCGCGCACCATGGCGCTCGATTCCGCCACGCATCAGATTTTCCTGGTGACGGCACAGGTGACGCGCATTCAAAATCCGCCACCGCACACGCGCCCATTCAAAATGGTGCCAGGCTCGTTCCACGTCTTGGTGTTTGGTAAAGACTGAGAAGCGCAGCTCAATCGACGCGCGTCGTTTTCTGTAGCTCACGTCCCGGCCGGCGCCCTTCGCCGGCCTGACGTGAGGCCTTCCTCGTCTTCGGCGAGGACTGAGGTAGAATAGCGCGAGGTCGATGGGGCTTCGCTCCCGACATTGCGTTCGGATCGGGGCTCCATCCTTTTCGCGAACTGTGCATACGCGCCATCTAGCGACATTTGCGTTGTTACTTGCCGTCCCGTTGCAGGGACGCGCATCTCCTCAGGCAGCCACAAAAGCGCCGGCAG
>JBOGNJ010000252.1:0-8269 GCA_050746905.1 Candidatus Acidiferrales bacterium | reverse complement strand
CGACCATGCGCGGCTCGCCTTTTTCGCTTGCCGGCTGCAGAGGGCCCGCTCGCGTTGCAACGGGCGATATCGATGGAGATGGATCCGGCGACATCGCAGTCTCCTGCGCGCAAAACAACAAAGTGATGGTGTACTGGGGATCAAAAGATGTCACGTTCCAGATTTCCACGCTGGATGTCGAGACTGGATGGTCCGGCCTGGCTGCTGGCGACCTGACTGGCGACGGCAAGGATGAAATCATCGTCTCGAACTTCGCCACGGGCACCATCACGATTTTCACGAGCAAATGATGCGTTGCGTTGTATTGCAGGCTGAAGTGCTTTGGACCCAGGAATCGGGATGAAAATATTGGGGCGATTCCCTCTGCCGAGGATCCTACACTTTTTTCTCCATGCGCGGTCTCTAGCTCTTATTTTTCTTTTCGACTTGGCCGACTCGCGCCCTCACGAGCTTTCTGACGAGTGCGGCAGGCAGATGTCTGTCCGTTGGGAAGTGGATGGTTCCTTTTGAAGTGGAGAAGGTCTTCAGGTCGTTCTTGAATGCTTCGATAACCGAGGAAGTGGGGAACAGACTACAGTGGTTCGAGAACGCGGCGAACCATGCGAGAACGCCTTTGTACTTGAGCGCGGGAATCCCATAGCTGACGGTTTCGGTCGCCTCCTGGGGCGCGGCGGACCGGATCGCCGCGCGCAGGTTCGTCAACGTGCCGCGGGCGGGTTCGGGAACACCGGCAATGTATTCGGCGACGCTTTTCGGAGCGCCGCTACGTTTCGTCGCGGAACTCCGATTCCGGGATTTCACGATTTTCACGGTGCAATGTGCGCCAGGGCTTAGGTTACTTTTTCTCCTTGATGGTGACGGAGGCGCGCGTCGTGGCCCAATCGGCATGCATGGTGCAGGTGTCGCCCGCGCTGTCGAATGAGATAGTGAAGTCCTCGACCGGGGCGCTGAGCTGCGTGATTTGCACGTCGTCGGTGCGCGTCAGGTCGAATTGCTCACCGGGGTAGGGGATGCCCCACTCGCCTGTTTTCTTGCTGACAATCAGCGTCCATTTGTCGGCAGTCGGAATCGCGTCGAGAGTGTAGCTGCCCGCGGGAACGTCTTTGTCGCCCACGGTGACGTTGACGGTGGGAACGAACGTGGTCGCCTCATTCGCGCCGAGACGCCATACCTTGCCCCAGGGCACAAGATCGCCGTAGATTGTGCGGCCCTTCATTCGCGGACTCGAATAATCCACCGTGATTGTGTTTCCGTCGGAGAATTTGCATTGCGCGTTCGACGGCGGGCTAGGACGCTTGCTCTTGTCCTGTTGCGCAAGACCCGGAACCGCCAAGATGGCAAGGGCCAAAAACAAAGCACAAAATGTTGCGATGAATTTCTTCATTTTCGCCTCCTCAGTGGGGAAGTGCAGGTCCGCAGTATACCGTAATATTCGGCGTTTCTTCCACGGGCGCGACCGCCGGTACGATTCACTTTCGGCCGCGACGCTGATCTTCCTTCCGTGTGGTTGCCTTGTCGAGTGACGCTGCCGCCTTGATCCTCTGGATATGAATGGCCGAGAAGGTGCCCGAAGTTGTAGCACAGTCGCGGCCGGGTTTTGCCTTGCAGAAAGGGCATGCCAAACTTACGGGGCTGCTTGGCAGAACTTCTGGTATGGAAAGCTTGAGCTTCGCCACGGGGAAAAGCATCGCACACATAGCAAAGCATAGCCAGGAACCTTTTCGGCTTTGGATAATGCGATTTGAGGTGAAGTTCGGGCATCGCAGACCCCGACGCGCAAGGATGCCAATGTATCTCTGCTACAATGCGCCCGGTCGTTGACGCGCGGCGTTCGCGGTAAAAAATATATTGGACATGGTGAAAATTCCCAAGATCCCGGCGTGGTTGACAAAAATCGTCGCGATGCTCGGTGGCGGCGGACTGTTCGTGATCGCATTCCTGGATTCGTCCGTGCTCTCGTTCCCGTTTGTGACGGATCTGCTATTCATGGACTTTGTGATTCAGCGGCCGGGGCGAATGGCGTATTACGCGGTGATGGCGACTTTTGGGTCGCTCGCGGGATGCATTTGGCTGTACCTGCTGGCGAAAAAGGGCGGCGAGGCGTACCGGCGCAAGCGCGGGCCGAAGCCCGACGGGCGAATTCGCAAGTGGGTGAACGAAAATGCGTTCCTCAGCGCATTTGTGCCCGCGATTTTGCCGCCGCCAATGCAATTCAAGCTTTTTGTGATTGCGGAGGGAATCGCGGAAGTGCCACGGGCGACGTTCGTGCTGGGCATTTTGTGTGGGCGCGGACTGCGGTTCACGATCGAAGGGCTGTTCGCGATGCGCTACGGCGAAAACGTGGAGCGCACGATGTTGCAGCACAAAGTAGCCACGCTGCTGATACCGGTGACGTTGATCACGGTGATTTATTTCGTCAGCCGCTGGCTTTTGCGCGCTGCGCCTGCCGGGGGGCGAGAGCAATAAAACTCGCTCGGTGCGTAAGAAAACCAAAGCAGATTCCTCGTCGCATGGCTCCTCGGAATGACAACAAAAGGGGAATGCGACAAGCCCGGCGATTTAATCGGCACCGGGCGCGGAGATTTCACCGCGAGCGGCTCTGCTGTTCACTGGCGAACTGTATCGCCTGGGCGCGCAGAGTGAAGTTGGCGTTTAGGTCGACGACGGCGATCAGGTTGTCAGGCGTGTCGGCATCATCGGGGAAGCGAAAGTCTCGCAGCGTGACGCGATAGCCGTCGGCGGTGTTTTCGAGATCGGCGAGCGGGAATCGCGCGTAGCGGATGAATTCTTGTGCGAGAGGAGCATTGCGAGCGGAATCGAGAGCCGGCGAGCTTCCCGGCTTGTAATGCGTGAGACTCGAATTTGCGTCGAAGACATCTCCGCCGCCCACCGGAACGCTGACGACTTCGATTGTGTTCTTCGTATCGAGCACGCCACGCCACGAAAAAAGCGACGCGGAATCCGGAAACGCTCCGGCGACGAGCGGCATGGCGCCGTGGTAGTCCTGCGCGAGAAGAGTCTGCACGGCGGTAGCATGCAGGTCGGCGCGCGCGCCAAGATAGAGCGCGACAATCGCGAGCGCGGCGATGGCGCCTTTCGACGGGCGCGGGCGTTTTTTCTTGGAAGCGATTTCCTCGCTCACGAGGTGAAATAGGGCGGGTAGCAAGAGTCCGGCGGCGAGGACGGCCAAAATCCAGGGATCGACGCCGCTGAGCAAGTCCCACGCAAACCAACGCGCGCGAAACGGCCACAACAATTGCACGCCGTCCGCTGTGGCAACGTCGAGGAGTATGTGCGTGGCCACTCCGATGACGCACAACAGGAGCACGCGCGAGAAACGCAGGGGCGCGGATTTGTTGCGACGCGCCGTCAGCCAGAAAGCCAGTGCGATCGCAATCGCGAGAATCGGCGCCCCGAGAATCGAATGTAGAACGGCGTAGCGATAATGAAGATAGGCGCTCGCGCCGCCAAGATAGCTGAGCAAATCCAAATCGGGCGCGAGGCCAGAGACGATGAGAATGGGCATGGCCATGCGGCTGACTCGGCGCAGACCGGCGCGATCGAGCGCGATGACTGTCAATGCGAGAGCGATGGGATTCAATTTGGCGGCTCAATAAATCTTAAGCGTCTAATTCTAACCAGATGTGGAACGCGTCCGTAAAGAAAAAACAGATCCCTCGCCGCGTGGCTCCTCGGGATGACAACGAAAGTACTGTCGCCAACTGTTGGGCGGCTAAAGCCACGTGGATCTTGCATCGTTTACGGCACGGCTGAAGTCGTGCCCTGACACAGCGAATGGTAAATGGTCCTCTACGGATCCGGCGGAGTAGCGCCTTCGGGCAACACCAGTGTTAGGGCGTCAGGCACTATGCGAAATCGCACAGGTAGCGCGGCGGCGGGTTCGCCGTCTACTTGGGAAAAAATTTCATCGGCTTCGATCTCCTCGCACGTCAGCTCGGTCGTCTTCCAATGGTGAATTCCCGGGACGCGCGGCAAGCAGCCGAGCCAGATCGCGGGCAAGCACATGAGGATGCCGAAGCGGCTCTGTCCCTCATAGGCCACGATTTCGAACGTATCCTCGAAGAGGCTGGCGCCAGTCGTAATGCGAAACGGGCCGCCGTAATATTTTGTGCGTCCGACGACGATGAGCGAGGCCGCCGTTTCGTGTTCGCGTGAGCGGACACGGAAGCGCGGAAAGCCGTAGGTGAAAAATTGGCGCAAGCCTTCCTGCCAGTACGCCCAGATTCCAAGGCGCAATTTTTTTGCGAGGTCGATGCCATGGACAATCGCGCCGTCAGGTCCCGCGCCGGAGACGCAAAGAAAATGGCGTGACTTTTTCACGGGAGCGGTCATTGGATTGGACGGAGAAGCGGTCAGGGAACCGTTGGTTGAATCTTCACTCCAGGCAATTTCACCCAAGGCGACGCGCGCAAGACTCCCGCGCGCGATCAGGCGCGCCGCTGCCGGAATGTTCCACGGGATGTCCAATTCCTTCGCGAGGATATTTGCAGTGCCCGCGGGGAGAACAGCGAGCGGCACGTCGCTTCCAGCGAGGCCGTTGACGGCTTCGTTGATGGTGCCATCGCCGCCGCAGACAATCACCAGTTGACGCGCGTCGCGCACGGCATCGCGTGCCAATTCCGCGGCGGAGCCGGGTCCCGTGGTGGCTACCGCTTCCGCGACAATTCCGGCGTCCTTCAGGATGCGCGTGGCCGCTTCGATATCGCGCAGGCGCTTATGCGTGCGGCGGCCGCTGGCCGGATTGTAGATAAGCAAGGCTTCGTGAATTTTGTCGAGCATTCAACTCCATCGAGATTCCGATGAACGCTGCTAAGTTCGAAACGAGCGCGCATTGTATAATACAGTGCGTTTTGCACGGGCGCGGCTATTAAGAGCAGATTGAAAAAAGCGCCTTTGGCTGTCATCCCCAGCGGAGCGAGGAATCCGCTTCTTGCGCAATTCGAAGGAAACAGCAGATTCCTCGTCGCAGAGCTCCTCGGAATGACATGCGGAACTGACGGTGAGGCGATGAAGGCAGGGCAATGATGGGGGCGAGTACGACGCTGATCAAAGAAGTCGAGAAGCTGCGCGAGCAGATTCGCAAGCACGAGTACCAATATTACGTGCTCGATGCGCCCAGCGTGCCGGATGCCGACTTCGACCGGTTGATGAACAGGCTGAAGGCGCTCGAAGCCGAGCATCCGGAAATTATCACCGTGGATTCGCCGACGCTGCGCGTTGGCGGCGCGCCTCGCGAGGGCTTTCAAACCTACCGGCACACGCGGCCGATGATGAGCCTCGACAACGCGTACACCTTCGAGGGACTGGAGGATTTTGACCGTCGCGTGCGCGAACTCGCCGGGCGCGAGCGCGTTGACTATGTGGCGGAGCACAAATTCGACGGCTTGAGCATCGCGCTGATTTACGAAAACGCGATGCTGGTGCGCGGAGTCACGCGCGGCGACGGTCAGACGGGCGAAGACGTGACGCCCAACGTGAAAACGATTCGCTCGATTCCGTTACGCCTCGACCGCGACATGCTGAAGAAACTGTCGCTGTCGCAGGACATTGAAGTTCGCGGCGAAACGATAATGAACCGCGCGGCTTTCGCCGGCCTCAATAAGCAGCAGGATGCGCAGGGCGGCAAGCATTTCGCAAATCCGCGGAACGCCGCCGCCGGTGCAGTGCGTATGCTGAATCCAGCGATCACTGCTTCGCGCAAGCTGGAATTCTTCGCGTACTACTTGCTCGCAAACGGTCGCGCGCCGCTGAAACTGCATTCGCAATCGCTCGAAGCGTTGACCAAGCTGCGCTTCAAAGCGAGCGCCGATTTCGAAATCTGCAAGACGATCGAGGAAGTGGAGAAGTACTGCACGAAGTGGGAAGCGAAGCGCGAGAAATTACCGTACGAAGTTGACGGCGTGGTGGTGAAGGTGAACGAAGTGAGCATGCAGGCGGAGCTTGGCTACACGTCGAAGGCGCCGCGCTGGGCGATTGCTTACAAATGGGCTGCGCGCCAGGCAACGACCGTGGTGCGTGAGATTGGTTTCAACGTTGGCCGCACGGGAACGCTGACGCCCGTGGCGTTTTTCGAGCCGGTCCCCATTGGCGGCGTCACAGTCAGCAAATCCACGCTGCACAATATGGACGAAATCGAGCGGCTGAATATTCACGAAGGCGACACGGTGTTGGTCGAGCGCGCGGGCGACGTGATTCCGCATGTACTCAAAGTGGTGAAGCACGGCAAGGAAGAAAGACCTGTGCGCGTCCCGGAGAAATGTCCCGTCTGCGGCACGCGAATTCATCGCGTGGAGGGCGAAGTCGCCTATCGTTGCGTGAATGCCGCGTGTCCGGCAAAACGGAAGGAGTCGCTGATTCATTTCGCGGGGCGGCACGCGATGAATATCGACGGTTTCGGCGAAAAAATCGTCGACCAGCTTATCGAGAAGGGAATCATCAAGGATTTCGCGAGCCTTTATGAGCTGAAGCTTGAGGAAGTTGCGGCGCTCGAGCGCATGGCGGAGAAATCCGCGCAGAATCTCTTGGACGAAATCGCAGCGAGCAAGAAAAACGAGTTGTCGCGGCTGGTCTACGCGCTCGGCATCGGATTTGTGGGTGAACGGACGGCGCAATTGCTCGCCGAGCATTTTGGCTCGCTCGAGAAAATCGCCAATGCGACGCTTGAAGAACTCACGGAAGTGAACGAAATTGGCCCGAAGGTAGCGGGAAGCATCGTCGATTTCTTTTCCGAGAAACCGAATCGCAAATTGATCGACCGTCTGCGCGACGCGGGCGTGCGCATGGAAGAAAAGCGGCGAGCGCCCGTGAGCGCGCGGTTGGCAGGGAAGTCGTTCGTCTTCACGGGCGCGCTCGAGCGCCACTCGCGCGAGGAGGCTGGCGCGCTCGTTGCGTCGCATGGAGGTAAAGTCGTGTCGTCGGTCAGCAAGAAAACGGATTACGTCGTGGTGGGCGCGGATCCGGGCTCGAAACACGAAAAAGCGAAATCGTTGGGCGTCACCATCCTCGACGAGTCCGCCTTCGAAAAGCTAATTGGCAAGAAATAAATGGAAGATCCGGCTGTTCCGGGGGTGCGCCGCTAGTTCATCGCGAAGACCAAGACACGAAATGTCCCAGGTACTGCCTCAGGCACGTTAGCGGGCGTTGGACGGCCGGGGGTGTTGAGCCAAAAGCCTGTTTGGACCATTTTCTCGTCGCTGTCGATTATAAACAGGCGACCTGTCTTGTCGTCGAGAGCAATGGACTGCGGAAATCCCCGCGCGATGATGCCAGTATCAACGAGCTGGCTCGGAGAGCTTTCGTGCATAGCCACGAGAGCAAACGGATGCGTGATAACAACAAAGGCATCGCCGAGATGGGCGCTGAACTGTAGGTAGAAGAGAGGGTTGCCGGCGATCGAGGCCAACGCAGTAATCTCTCCGGTATCGGCGTCAATCAATGCGCTCGAACCTTTGCATCCTGCAACCAAACGCCGGTGTGCATCATCGATGCCGACCAGGCGCATACCGGTACACGAAGGCTCTTTCCAACGATCGACAATCTCTGAGCTGCGGGAGTTCAATACAGCAATTTCGCCAGGGACATCGAGACCAAGCGACACACGCGTTGGTGCTCCAAGCACAGTTACGGGCGGAGGACCTAAACGGCGAGGGCTCAGGCCGAAGTAGATGTGACCCTCCGAATCTTGGATGCTGCTCAAGGCATAACCCCCGAGTTTCACCGTTTTTATCGTTTTGCCAGTCATCGCGTCGAATACCCTGCAATCCTTGCTGGAGGGACCTGTGGTGAATACTTCTTTCATGGAGGGGCTGTATTCGATTGATGATGATTCGTTTCCGGCACCCACCCTGGTAACGGTTGTGAATGATCGCGGGTCGAAGATTGTTAGATCTCGCCGCTCGGAATCGACTATGAAGCCGCGGTTAATATCCGGCGCGAACGCAATTTGCGAGACGTGATCAGTCTTAGCTATCCTTCCAACCAACTCACCAGTATCGGCATTGATTACCACGACGTCTTTGCCGTCGGGGACGAAGAGTCTGCCGCTTGCTGCGTTGAATGCGATTGGGCCGTCGGTACGTTTGAGAAACGGAAGCGGAATCGTTTTTACGATGTGATAGGGAGCTGCCGGCGCTTTTGTGGCTGCCTGAGGAGATGCGCGTCCCTGCAACGGGACGGCAAGTAACAACGCAAATGTCGCTAGATGGCGCGTATGCACAGTTCGCGAAAAGGATGGAGCCCCGATCCGAAC
>JBOGNJ010000251.1:0-7392 GCA_050746905.1 Candidatus Acidiferrales bacterium | reverse complement strand
ACAAGCTCTTCGGGCTTTCAGTTCGACTGGGACTGGTCCATCACGCCCGCGATCAAGTTTCTAGTGATCGCGTGCACCGTTGTTTTCCTGGTTCAGAATTTATCGAGAGTTTTCTTCCACGCGCCGGGCTGGAATTTCTGGCTTCTTTATTTCGGGCTGGTTCCTCAATACGTAACGCACATCGGATTCATCTGGCAGCCGTTCACCTATCTGTTTTTACACGAGGGCGTTTGGCACATCGTCGTCAACATGTTTGTACTGTGGATGTTTGGACGCGACGTCGAGCGCGCCTGGGGGCAGCGGCGATTCTATATTTATTACTTCCTTTGCGGCATCGGCGCGGGGGTAATTAACATTATTGTGAAAACGATACTCGATCCGCACGGACTTGGAAGCGCACTGACGCCCACGATTGGCGCATCGGGAGCGATTTACGGCGTGTTGATTGCGGCGGCAGTTTTATTCCCGCACCAGCGCGTGCTGCTGATTCCATTTCCCGTGGCGATGTCGATGCGCGTCTTCGTTGGGATCATGGTGGTGATTGAGTTTTTCGGTACGCTTGGCGCCGGCGGAGACAATGTGAGCCACGTCTGCCATCTCGGCGGCATGCTCGTGGGTTATCTCTATTTGCGGCGGGGCTCATATCTTTATGCTTATCGTAATCGTATTTCCGATTGGAAGCGCCGGAGGCTGGTGCGCAAGTTCGAGGTCTACCAGAAGCGCCACCGCGACGAGCCTCCCCCGCCGCCGGAAAATTGGGTCAATTAACAGGTTACCTGAGGTTCATTTTGCCACGGCGAAATCGCTGACGATGCGGTAGAGAAATTCGATTCCCTTGTGGAACGAATCGAGCAGAATGCGCTCATTGTCCGCGTGCATTCGCAACGCATCTTCCTCAGTAAGTGGAAATGGAAGCAAGCCATACGCCTGAACGTTCCGAAGCCGCAGATACGCGGAATCGGTGGCGCCCGTGGACATCATGGGCACCACAGGCGCGCCGGGAAATTCCTCCTGCGTGGCATGCTGAATCGTTTTGAACAATTCGCTGTCGAGAGAGGACGACGGGGCTGCTTCGCCGACCGAAGTGTCCGCTTGAAACGCAATCTTTGGATCGTTGACGGACTCCCTCAATTTGAGCAGCAATCCTCCAATCGAGTTTCCCGGAAGCAAACGGATGTTCAGTGTCGCTTGCGCTTCCGAGGGCACAACGTTTGGCCGGATGCCTGCCTTCAGCATGGTCGGAGCAATCGTGTCGCGCATCATGGAATTCCACACGGGACTTGCCTCGGAAAGTTTTTTCTCCGCCAAGTCGGCGCGCACCGGATTCTCGAGCGCGCGCATCCACTTACCGATTTCCGGATCGGTGACAGTCGAGAGCTGCTCGAAATAAGTTTCCGTGACGGGCGTGAGCTGATACGGCGTCTGATACGCGTTGATTTTGGCAATTGCTTCAGAGAGGCGCACGATGGCGTTGTCGGGCACGGGAACCGAGCCGTGGCCTGACGTTCCCGTGGCCGTTACCGTGACGTCCACCGGAACCTTTTCCGCGGCCTGCACGCCCACGTACTGAACGTTGCCGTCTTTCGTCATCACGCGGCCGCCTTCGTTCAAGGAAAAGCCGGCGGCAATTTTCTCCCAGTATCTGTCCATCGCAAACTTGATTCCCGCCTGCCCACCCTGCTCTTCATCGCCCTCGGCAAGCAGGATGACGTCACGCGTGAGGCGCACATTGGCGCGTTTCAGCGCGACCATTACGGCGACGTTCGCGATGGTCATGCCCTTGTCGTCAATCGCGCCGCGGCCGTAGAGATATCCGTTCTGAATCACCGCGCCGAATGGATCGACCTGCCATTTCGCTTTGTCGACGCCCACCACGTCCAAATGCCCCAGCAGGAGTAAGGCGCGCGAGGGGTCCGGCATCGAATTTGCCGAGAGGCGCGCGATCAAAATCCCCCGCCCTGGCGCGCTCTGATAAGTCTCTACCGGTATTCCTTCTTTTTGCAGAATGGCTGCCAGGTATTTTGCCGCGGCCATTTCATTGCCGGGAGGGTTCGTTGTGTCGATGCGAATCAGGCCTTGCAGCCAGCCCAGCGCGTCGATATACAGTCTTTCGAGGTCAACTGCTCCGGCTTGCGGTTGCATTGGCGTTTGCGTCGGCTGGGTTTGCGCGTGCAAATTTCCGGCAGCAGCCGCAAACAGAATGACAGCCAAGACGAGTCCCTGCTTCCATCGCATCCGAATCTCCCTGAGGGCGGTAAATTTTCAGCACAAACGCCAAGTTCATACTATCATGGCGATTTCGCGCGTCGCGGCGGGTCGCAGGGCGTGTTGCTAAACAATCGACCATCCCCGCGACGTGTTCTTACATCCTATGGCGCACGGAGGCCTGGATTCATGAGACAGAACCTGCTGCTCCGCTGGGTTGTCTTCGCCCTCGTCACTGCCACGTTGATCGTGCCGGCCAACGTCTTTGCACAGCTGCCGACGCAGCAAAAACCGCCGACTCCGCCGCAACAACAACAGCCGCAGTACTCGATTACGGTTCAGTCGCAGCTCGTGCAGGTGAACACGGTGGTCACCGACCAGGACGGAAACATCATCACGGGATTAAAACAGCAGAATTTCCGGATTTTTGACGACAATCAGCCGGCGACGGTCACGAATTTTCAACCGAACGATGCGCCGATCACGATTGTGCTGCTGCTCGAGTTCAGCGCCCGGTTCGGCGGCTACTTCGGTTACGTTGCCAAGTATTTAGCGAATGGCTTCGCGGAACATCTGGGCCCGAAGGACTGGGTCGCGGTGGTTACATTTGATCTGAAGCCGCATGTGCTGGTGGACTTCACGCATAACAAACAGGAAGTGGAAAACGCGGTCTTGAGTCTCTATTTTCCGGGCTTCAGCGAATCGAATACCTTCGATGCACTGATCGATACGATCGACCGTCTTAAGGATGTAAACGGGAAAAAATCCATCCTTCTGATGGGAACGGGATTCGACACATTCAGCAAGCACACTCTCGATCAGACCTACAATGTGCTGAAGCAAACAAACGTCACCGTATTCAGCATCGGCGTGGCGGAAAACGCGATGAACCAACTGGATGCTCAGGGCCAAATGTCCGGTTCCGGTATGGTCAGCTACCTTCAGGCGAAAAATGAATTGAACACATTCGGCAAGCTGACCGGCGGGTTTGCGTGGTTCCCGCGTTTTGAAGGCGAAATGCCCGACATTTTTAATTCCGTCGTGGAATTCCTGCGCAACCAGTATTCGCTCGGGTACGTTCCGCCCGAATCTGCGCGCGACGGCAAGTATCACAAGATCAAAGTGGAAGTGGTGGACGACAAAGGCGAGCCGCTGATGGTGGCAAACAAAAAGGGAAAGATGAAGAAAGTGGTCGTATACGCGCGCGAAGGTTATCTGGCGCAAAAGGCCGAAGTAGGCGACTAGAACCGGGCCGCGGATTCTTTAGTAGCCGCGCTGAAAATCTACTTGATTGATCAGTTCCCTCCCGTCGAACCATCTCTCCAGATTTTCCATCAGCAAGTCCGTCTGACGTATCCATAGGCACTCGGTGACCGCGCTTACGTGAGGAGTAATGAAAATGTTGTCGAGTTTCCAGAGGGGACTCTGCGGAGGCAACGGTTCTTCCGTGGCGACGTCAATTGCCGCGCCCGCGATTGTGCGCGTGCGCAGGGCTTCTGCGATCGCGGCCTCATCGATCAGCGTTCCACGGGCGACGTTAATCAAGTAGGCCTCAGGCTTCATCAGCGAGAATTCCCTTGCGCCCATCATTTGACGCGTCTCGGGAGTCTCCGGCGCCGCCAGCACGACGAAATCGGCTTGCGGCAACACATTCGCAAGCTCGCTCACCGGCAGAATCCGCTCCGCGAGCTCCGCGTCGCCGCGGCCCGAGCGCGTGATGCCCCAAATTCTCAACCCCAACGGCTGAATGCGGCGCGCGAGCTCGCGTCCTGTCGAACCAAAACCGACAATAAGCAACACGCGTCCGCTTAATTCGAGCGGGCGCGGCGTCGCGTCCCAAATTTCCTGCTGGGCCCAACGGCTCTGTGACTGGTAGCGCATCGCGTCCGGAAAGCGCCGAGCCATCGCGATAAGCATTCCAAGAATATGCTCGGACATCGGGACAGCGTGAATGCCGCTTGCATTTGTGAGCAGCACATTACTTTGGCGCAGTTCCGGATACATCAATTGGCCTACTCCCGCCGCAGTGGCGTGGATCCATTTCAGTTTTTTCGCATATGCGAATTGCTCGGCACGCAGAGAGTAGCCGACCAGAATGTCCGCGTCCGGCAGCTCGTCGGTCACGTGATCGTAATTGGGCAAATGAACCACTTTCATGGCCGGCCAGCGCCGGCGGATTCGCGCCGCCACTTCCTCCGGGGCGCGCCACAGCGTGAAGGAATGCCACAGGCAGATCAGGAGTTTTGTATCCTTTGGTTCTGGCCGCGTCATGGATTTCTTCGGATGGTCTTTCCTTTGGGAGTTACAAGCCAATCTTCATTTTGAAGGCGCGCGCAAATCGCGTCCGGTCATTTCCTTTGGCTCAGAAATGCCCAAAATGGCGAGAATCGTGGGAGAAATATCCCGCAAAGAACCGCCGGGACGCAACTGCGCGTGATTATCTTCAGAAAGCAAAATAAACGGTACAGGATTCGTGGTGTGGTACGTGTGCGGTCCACCCGTGGCGGGATCAATCATCGTTTCGGCGTTGCCATGGTCGGCGGTGATGATCCAGGCGCCTCCGCGTGGCGCGAGGGATTTGTAAATCCGTCCCAGGCATTCGTCGACCGTCTCGACCGCCTTGATTGTCGCTTCGAGCTTTCCCGTGTGCCCGACCATGTCCGCATTGGCGAAATTCATGATGATTGCGTCGAAGTTTCCTTTTTCGATAGCCTTTACTGCCGCGTCCGCCACTCCCGCGGCTGACATTTCGGGCTGCAAGTCGTATGTGGGAACTTTCGGCGACGGCACGAGGATGCGCTCCTCGCCCGGAAATGCTTTCTCGACGCCTCCGTTGAAAAAATAAGTGACGTGTGCGTATTTCTCTGTCTCCGCGCAACGCAAGTTTCTGAAACCCATTTCGCCAAATACCTGCGCAAGAATATGCTCGAGTTTTTCGGGCCCCTCAACGTAACGCAGCCAGGGCCATGTTTTTTCGTATTGCGTCATCGCAACATAGCAAAGATTTTTCGGCCGCTGAGGATCCGCAAATTCCTTGAAACCCGGCTCGGCGAGCGCGCGAGTCATCTGACGTGCGCGGTCAGCGCGGAAGTTGAAGAAGATCACCGCGTCATCATCGCGTATCACGGCCCGGGGCACGGGCGGTTTGCCGGGAGCCGCTTCCGTGGTGATCACCGCAGGCACGACGAACTCATCGGTGACAAGTTTTTCATAGCTCGCGCGCATGGCGGCGATCGGATCGGCGAATTTCGCCTCGGAGTCGCCATGAACGATCGCACGGTAGGCGCGCTGGATGCGTTCCCAGCGATTGTCGCGATCCATCCCATAATAGCGGCCGCTGACCGTGGCGATTTGTCCGACTGCGAGTTCGCGCATTCTTTTTTGAAGCTGCTGGAGAAAATCGATGCCCGAATTCGGCGGCGTATCGCGGCCGTCCGTGAAGGCGTGGACGAAGACGCGTTCGACTTTATTCTCTTTCGCCATGCGCAGGAGCGCATACAGATGATTGATATGCGAATGCACGCCGCCGTCGCTGACAAGTCCGAGGAGATGCAATTGCCGAGTGCGGCCGCGCTGCATCGCGTCGAGCAACAGCGGCTCCTTGAAAAACTCGCCGGAAGCAAGTTTCATGTCCAGACGCGTTATGTCCATTTGCACAATCCGGCCCGCGCCCATATTCAAGTGGCCGACTTCGCTATTTCCCATCTGACCTTCGGGAAGTCCGACGAATGGCCCGGAAGTGTGAATCAATACGTTCGGAAATTTCTTGAGCAGAGCATCGTAATTCGGCTTGCGCGCGAGGGCGATAGCATTGCCGTTCGTCTGCGGCGAATAACCCCAGCCGTCGAGCACGGTCAGCACGATTGGTTTTGGACGTTTGGCCATTTCGTTCTCGATAAACTGCGTACGCGACGACACAGAATAACCGGAATCGCGTGCAAACGAACGGTGAGATTTAGGCAGATGCTTCGGTGCGCCCACGGATTACGCTTGGCGCGAAGCTGCGAATTCGCGAAGCGCGGCGAGGAGACGGTCAACTTCTTCACCGGTGTTGTAATGCACGAGGCCGATACGCAGCAGGCCGCCGTCTTTTTCGACGCCAAGACGCTCGGTCAAATTTAGCGCGTAGTAATTCCCGTCCCAGGTGAAAATGCCGCGATCGCCGAGAAACTTTGCAGCCTCGACCGGTTTCGAATTCGCGATTGTTACGCTTACGGTGGGCACGCGCTCCGCGAAACGCGCTGGGTCACAAATTCCGTAGAAGCGCAGCCCGGGAATTTCGATCAGGCCGCGAATCATCCGCGCCGCGAGATTCATTTCGTGCTCGCGCATGGCGCGATACGCGCTGACAAGCGCCGCGCGCCGACTAGACGCCGTTCGATCGCACTTGCGGCCCAATTCCGCTAAATACTCGATAGCCGCCGTGACTCCCGCGAGCCCTTCATGAAGTTGCGTACCTGTCTCCCAGCGGTCCGGCAGCGTTTCCGGCGCGGGACGAACTTTATACGGCCGGAAGCGCAGCAGCAGCTCGCGCTTACCATAAATGCATCCCATGTGCGGACCGAAAAATTTGTAGGGCGAGCACGCGAGAAAATCGCAGTCCAGCGCGCGGACATCAATCGTGCCGTGCGGCGCGTAATGCACCGCGTCGATGAAGGCGAGCGCACCCGCATCGTGCGCGAGTTTCACGATTTCCGCGACCGGATTCATCGTTCCCACCGCGTTGGAGGCGTAACCGACGGCGACAAACTTCGTGCGCGAAGTGATTTTCTGGCGTAGATCGTCCATGTCCAGTGTGCAATCTTCTTCGCGAATGTCCACTTGCCGCACGATGACGCCACACTCGTCGAGCGCGCGCCACGGAGCCACGTTTGCATCGTGGTCGAGCGTGGTGACGACAATTTCGTCGCCGGCGCGCAAATCGCGGCCAATTCCGCGCGCCAGGGCAAACGTGATGGTCGTCATATTGGGGCCGAAGAGGACTTCCTCCGCGTCGCAATTGAAAAAATCGGCCATGGCCGCGCGCGCCGTTGAAATCATCGCGTCCGTGCGGCGGCTGGTGGCAAACGCGCCACAGGTATTCGCGTTGGAATGCTCGAAGTAGTCGCGGACAGCATCGATCACGCGCTGCGGCACCTGCGTCCCGGCGGGCGCGTCGAGAAACCCGGCTGGATGGCCGTTGATCAC
>JBOGNJ010000250.1:0-2396 GCA_050746905.1 Candidatus Acidiferrales bacterium | reverse complement strand
CGTTTGTTTTGCACCATGTTCTGCGTTATCGCAAAATCATCTTCCGCGGATTCCGTTTTCGATGCGCCTCTAGCGGTCTATGACGCGACGCGTTGCGTCGCGCGGGCGCAGCAAGCAGCGCCCCTACGAAAACCAATGCAATGCGTCACCCTTTGTACAGTCCGCCAAGGATGGGCCACGCGTTTTTGTAAAGGCGGCTTTACGCCGCCCTGCCTTTCACTTCGCATACCGCAAACTACGGACAGGATAAACCCGCCGCTATGACTCGGTATCGCCAACTGCTGGCGGGGTAAACCCGCCGCTACAAAGCGCTAGTGCTTCAAAAGCTCCCGCGCGATAACCGTTCGCTGAATCTCGCTGGTGCCTTCGTAAATCGTCAGCACGCGCGCATCGCGATAATATCTCTCGACGTCGCTCTCGCGCGAATATCCCTGACTGCCATGAATCTGCACCGCCATGGCGCAAACGCGATTGGCCATTTCGCTGGCGTACAGTTTCGCGCGCGCCGCCTGCGAGCCGCGACTTCCCGCGCCTTGATCGCGCAGCCACGCGGCGTAATAGAGCAGCCCGCGCGCGGCCTCGATTTCCGTGTGCATGTCCGCGAGCATCCACTGAATCGCCTGAAACTCGCTGATCGCCTTACCGAACGCGCGTCGCTGCTTCGCGTATTTCACCGAAGCCTCGAACGCGCCCTGCGCGAGTCCCACCGACTGCGCCGCGATCCCCACGCGCCCGCCGTCGAGCGCGCCCAGCGCGATTTTCAGCCCCTCCCCTTCCTCGCCGAGGCGATTCTCGACCGGCACGCGGCAATCGGTCAACGAAATTTCCGCCGACTTCGAAATTCGCAACCCCATCTTATCTTCATAACGCGCCACGCGAAAACCCGGAAACGTCGGCTCGACCAAAAAAGCCGTCACGCCTTTGGCCCCTGCACTTGGGTCCGTTTTCGCGAACACAATGTACACGCCCGTGTGCGCGCCGCTCGACACCCAGCTTTTCGTCCCATTCAACACGTAAAAATCGCCGTCGCGCGCCGCGCGCGTTTGAATCGCCGATGCGTCGGAGCCCGCCTGCGGCTCGGTGAGGCAAAACGAGCCGAGGATTTCGCCACTCGCCAGCCGCCGCAGATATTTTTGCTTCTGCTCGTCGGTTCCATGCTTCCAGAGGGGCACAGCGACCACCGAATTCGTCACGCTCAGCGTCACGGCGGTCGAAGCGCACACGCGCGCCACTTCTTCGAGCATCACCACGTAGCTGACCGTGTCCATCCCCGCGCCGCCCCACTCCTCGGGCACAAGCATCCCGCAGCAGCCCAGTTCGCCTAGCTTGCGCAACTCCGCCGCCGGAAATTTCTCCTCGCGCTCATACGCGCGCAGCACGGGACGCATCTCCGTCTCCATGAACTGCCGCACCGTGTCGCGCAGCACTTTTTGCTCCGAGTTGAGCGAAAAATCCATTCGGCAGGTCGAATCGGAATGCTACCACGAGCCCCGCACTGCGCGCATTATCGCAAACTGGCAATTTTATTCGCGCGTTGATATCCCGGCCGCTCGCGAAGGAAAGCGCGACTCCACAGCAGGCAACCTTCCTCGAAAGATTCGGCTCGAACGATGTAAACTTGGGGAAAGTGTCCGTGACCGCGTGATGCCGAAAGCAATCGTGCGTAGCAGGAAGCCGCTCGGATTGGCCCTGGCGTTGACTTGCGCTCTGGCAGCTTATGTTTTCCCGTCGCAACGTCTGCTGGCACAAATATCCGCGACGCCGCCGCAGCCTTCGCGGAATTCGGCGCACGGCGTACAGAATCGCATTCCCGCGACACATCTCACGGCCGTCCCAGCGGCAATGCCTTTGCTGAGTTCCACGACAATGTACCGCTGCGCCGACAGCGGCCTTTGCGATTCGCCACAGGATCAAGCCTTCGAGCTTGCTCGCCGGCATGACTTGCAGTCGAATGATCCCGACGTCGTTCGCGCCGCGCGGGCCTACGGCAAAGGCGTGACGGTCGAGTTCGGCGATCCTGGGACCGGCATGCAAAGCTCCACGAGCCACGCGGTTCGTGGCGACCGCACTTCTCCAAACGGACTCCGCGCCATCGAGAGAGTCATCTTGCGGCCCGGCTTGCCCGCCGCAGAGTTAGAGGCGGCCGTGGGCCACGAAGGAAGCCATGTCGCGGATGCTCAGGACTTCGTAAGCGCAATCAGCCGCACCGGTAGAATCGATCAATCCCGGAACCTCACTACCTATCGCACCGAATTCAGAGCGTACATGGTCACGCATTCCATCCTGGCCTCCGACCGAGTGCGCGCGGGCTTCGGTGAATGCCGGAAAGACGCTCCCTGCCATCTCGGGTTCGGTGTCGCCCGCGCACAAGCAATCCAAACTATCAACGAACTGCT
>JBOGNJ010000249.1:0-52112 GCA_050746905.1 Candidatus Acidiferrales bacterium | reverse complement strand
GCGTTGAAGGCGACGCTGGAACCGTCGAAGACGAGGCTGTCGTTTCCGCCGACCTGGTTGACGTAAACGACGGGAACTTTGTGGTGGCGGGCGAGGGCTTGCAGCATGTCGATGCGCAGGCCGCGTTTGTCCAGATTGTAGGGCGAGGCGGAAATGTTAAGGAGGACCGTGGTTCCCTGCCGGACGAGCTCGGCGACAGGATCGCGATCGTACATGCGCTGGGCCCAAAAAGTTTTGTCGTTCCAGCAATCCTCGCAAATCGTGATTCCCAGTTGCTGGCCGCTGAAATTGAAATTGGATTGCGAGCGAGCGGGCTGGAAATAACGCGATTCGTCGAAAACGTCGTAGGTGGGGAGCAGCATTTTTTGCTGCTCGAAGGCGATGTGGCCGTCGGCGAGGAGCGCGGCGCAGTTTGCGGCGAATTTCCCGGTGTGGTCCTGGGCTTTGGCTTTGCCGACGTAGCCGACGATTGCGGGCATGGGCATGGCGGAGGCGAGACGCTTGAGTTCCTTGAGATTGCGCTCGACGAAGGAAGGGCGCTCGACGAGGTCCTGCGGAGGATAGCCGCAGAGGCCGAGTTCGGAGAAAACGACGAGGTCGGCGGCGGATTTCGCTTCGGCGGCCATTTGCAGCATGCGGGCCGAATTGCCCGGGAAATCGCCGACGGTCGGGTTGAACTGGGCGAGGGCTATCTTCATTGGGAAGAATCAGAATACGGAGATGGGGGGCAATTTGCAAATAGAGGGATGCTGCGCATCGAGGCCAGAGAACGCAAGCAGATTCCTCGTCGTATGGCCCGCCACGGCGGGCAAGCTCCTCGGAATGACAGCTTTTCAGAGGCACCAGGAAAGAAAAAAGGGCGCGCGATGTCGCAGCTAGCACCGCGAAACAACGGACCTCAGGGGCTAAAGCCGCAGAGTCTCGGAAGGCGAGACTCTGCGCTACCAAAGGCAAGGCGGCGTCGAGCCGCCGCACTCCAAGAAAGGAAGGGCGGGCGGCGCGAAAGAAAAGGGCGCGGAGACTGCTGACTCCGCGCCGGTTGAAACAGTTCGCAGCAGGATTAAATTTTCGCAGCGGAATTAGACGCTGAAGGAGCTGCCGCAGCCGCACGTGCTTTTCACGTTGGGATTATTGAACTTGAACCCCGAGCCTTCGATGGATTCGATGTAGTCGATGGAAATGCCGTCGAGGTACATTTCGCTCATCTGATCGACGAGAACCTTGAGGCCCTCGAATTCATAGATATTATCGCTTGTCTCGTTGATCTGATTTTCGAAAGCCATGTGGTAGCTGAATCCGGAGCAGCCGCCACCAACGACCGCCACGCGCAAACCCGTTGGCGCGGGATTCTGCTGCGCGATGATCTCCTTGACTTTCGTTACGGCAACCGGCGTAAGAGCAATCATTAAAATCTCCTCCCCCAGACAGGGAATGTTTTCACGTTTCAGGAACAAGACCATTATAGCAAATTTTGCGATGCTGCGCAGAAAGAGGTAATGGGTCAGTTTGAATTTCGACCCCTTGTGTCACGATCAAGAAAATTCAAACTGACCCACTACCCAGAATGAAGCGGTCAAAATTGTGCAGAAAGGGAATGTCTTTCGGGCGGCAATTTGTGGAGGCGGGGTTGAAGCGGGCGGCGGTTTCTCCTAAAATGGCTAACCTGCCATGAAACATACAATTACATTGATTCCTGGGGACGGCATCGGGCCGGAAGTTTCGCGCGCGGTGCAGCAAATTATCGCGGCGGCGAACGTGGAGGTGGATTGGGAGCAAATGCCGGCGCGCGCGGACGTGGAGCGCAGCGGGACGGATTATCTGCACAGCGGGATGCTGGATTCGATCCGGCGAAATAAAGTGGCGCTGAAAGGGCCACTCGAGACCGGAATTATCGGGGGGATGCGCAGCATCAACGTGGGGCTGCGGCAGGAGCTGGACCTCTATTCGAATCTGCGTCCGGTGAAGAATATCGAGGGCGTGAAGGCGATTCGCTCCGACGTGAATGTGGTGTTGGTGCGGGAGAATACCGAGGACCTCTACGCGGGGATCGAGCACACGGTGGTTCCCGGCGTGGTCGAGAGCCTGAAAATCATCACGGAGCGGGCTTCGACGCGAATCGCGCAGTTTGCGTTCGAGTACGCGAGGACGCGCGGGCGGAAGAAAATTCACGCGATTCACAAAGCGAATATCATGAAGCTTTCCGACGGATTGTTTCTTTCGTCGGTGCGCAAGGTGGCGAGCAAATATCCAGACGTCGAATACCGCGAGTTGATTGTGGACAATGCGTGCATGCAGATCGTGATGAATCCGATGCAGTTCGATATTTTGCTGCTGACGAATCTTTACGGCGACATTATGAGCGATTTGGCGGCGGGCCTGGTGGGGGGATTGGGCGTGGTACCCAGCGGGAACATGGGAGACGGCATGGCGCTGTTCGAGGCGGTGCATGGAACGGCTCCGGATATTGCGGGCAAAGGAGTCGCGAATCCGACGGCGCTGCTGTTGAGCGCGATTATGATGCTCGAACACATCGGCGAAGCGGAAGCGGCGAAGCGCGTGGACGCGGCACTGCGAAAAGTCTATCGCGAAGGGAAAACGATTACGCGGGACGTGGGCGGAAACGCCACTACGGCGGAATTTACGCGGGCGATTATTGCGGCGCTGGAGAGGCGCTAGGGTCGCTGGAGTTGGTGCCGGCGCGGGAGCGAATTTCGCGCATGGTCAAGCGAGCCTGTTCGGCGATGCGCGGCGTGGCGTTCGCTGACTGACGGGCGTAGGGCGCGATGGCGTCGAGGTCGTCGGGCGTTCCGATTAGATAAAGCGCGCGCAAGGATTCCCATACATCGTCGTCGCTGGGATAAATCGCGGCGATTGGCTGGCCAGCGGTAACGTTTGCGCCGCCTTTGACTAACCAGCGATTCAGCGTTCCCGGAATTTCCGCGCGCACTTCCCTGCTCTTCTGTTGGACATCAATAATATGCGCGAGCAACGTACCCGGGTTTAGAGTTTGCTCGGGCTTCAGGCGAGTTTTCAAAATTCCCGAATAGGGCGCGGCGACGGCCGCGGCTTTGAGCATGGCGACGATGATGGCGTGGCCGGATGCGTCATGGAAACGGACGAGAGCGAGCGCGGCGTTGCGGCGGACCATTGGATTCGAGTCGTTGAGCAGCGGGAGCAACGCGGCGTGGAAGGTTTGTGCACCGTTGTCCTGGCCCATTACCCACGCGGCCATGGTACGGATTTCGGGCGCGGGATTTGAGGCGAGAGCGATGACTTGAGGATAAAACTGCTTTACGCCGGGATCGTTGCGAATGATGCGGTCGGCTACGGCGGAGAGGCCGTGTTGAACGTCGTGAGGAGCGGTCGTGTCATGCAAAGCTTGCGCGAGTTGCGCGTCGTTGAGCGGGCGGCCGAACCAGGTGGCGCGCCAGAAGAGAAATGGCATGAGGACGAAGGCGAGCGTCAGGCCTACGACGATGTAGGTCCAGCGGGTGGAGAGTGGTTTGCGTGGCGTTGGAGTTGGCGTGGCGCTGGTCAAGTGAGATGCGTTCTCCGAATTGCGAATGGATGTGACGAGCTATATTACAGCCAAAAGCTCAGCGGCTAAAGGCAGGCGCTGGCAAAGAGCGAGTACGCAAGGCAAAAGGGCGTCTGGCCCGCCGCGCTCCAAAAAAGCCACAGCAGGTCCCTCACCACCGTTCGCAAATGACGCGACCGGGTTCGGGATGACAACAAAAAATCAAAGAAAAAGCAGGTCCCTCACCACCGTTCGCGAACGGCGCGACCGGGTTCGGGATGACAGCGAAAACCAGAAAGCGAACAGCGCGTCGCAACCGGGTTCCGTCGGCGACGAAAAGGCACCCGCAAAAGCCGCAGAGCTTCAAAGTGCGAAGCTCTGCGCTACCAAGGCAAAGCGACGCCTGGCCTCGGGGGCTAAAGCCCTGATACGTAGCGTGCTTTACGGCACGGCTAAAGCCGTGCCCTGACGAAAACGATTCAGTTGCCTTCAGCGACGGAAGACGAAAAGTGGGCGGGGTAAAGCCGTCCCTACAAAACCATGCGAAGCGAAAAGCGGGCGGCGTAAAGCCCGCCGGCCGCTACCCGCCGCCGGGCAGCGGCGGGCAGAGCGCCCCTGCGAAGACAAAGCAAGGAAATGGCGGCATAAAGCCGCCGCTACAAAAAGCAAGACTGCTAGGCTGCGGGGGCGTAGACGACGTACAGGAGCCAGTAAATCACGACGCCGGTGATGGAGACGTAGAGCCAGATGGGGAACGTCCAGCGCGCGATGGCTTTGTGTTTGGCGAAGCGGGAGCGCAAGGCGAAAGTCAGCGTGATGAGTACAAGCGGGAGGATCGCCACGGCGAGAATCGTATGCGTGGTGAGAATCGTGAAATACGCGGGACGAATCCAACCGCGACCCTGAAAATAAATCACGCCGGCCTTGAGATGGAAATAAATGTACGACGTGAGGAAGACCGCGGAGCACGCAACGGCCGAAAGCATGCAAATCTTGTGCGGGAGAATTTTTTTGCGGCGGATGAAGGAATATCCCGTGACGAGCAATACGGCGCTGGCTGCGTTGAGGCATGCATTCAGACGAGGAAGCGACGAAACCGGAATTGCCGACATTTTCGCGGGGAGGCGCTACTTTCCGGCTCCTCCGCTGGACGAGCGGGCCGCGCGGCGGCGCTGCCAGGCCAATATTAAAAGCTGAAGAGAGAATATTCCGCCCATCATCAGGCAGACGAGCAGGAGGAGAATGCCGTCGACGCCGGCAGTGATTAGGCCGCTGGTGAAGTCCCAGATCAGGCCGAGAAGAGAGAGCGCGACAATCACGAGAGAAAAAATGGCGACTTCGATCATGGGTTCGTGTCCTGTAAGAGTATTCGCTGCATCAATCGCAAACCCCTAAGGCAGATTCCCTGCCACGGCAGGTAAACTCCCCGGAATGACATCGTTCGATTTTTGGGCGTCTCCCTAAGTGTTTCTTTCCTTTTCGCGCGAGCTGACCTCAGGGGCTAAAGCCCCTTATGATACGCGATTTTGCGGCACGGCTGCCCTTCCTGCGTCAGGGTAAAAAGCCGTGCCCTGACGTAAAACCAGAGCGAAAAGCGGGCGGCGTAAAGCCCGCCACCCGCCACGGCGGGCAAGCCGCCCCTACAAAACTTCAAAATTACTGGACTACTTTGTCGAGCATCAGCAGGCCCAGCAGCAACGGAATGTGCACGACCGTGGCGTGCATCAGCCATTTGGCGCGCACGTTTGTGCGCGAGCGCGAGGCCCAAAGGCAGGCCTGAATCAGCAACATGCCGAGAATCAAAGCGCCAAAGAAGTAGCGCAGGCCCGCGAGGCCGATCACGGAGGGAAGCAGGCTGACGGGCACAAGAGCCGCCGCGGTGAAAATGATCTGGCCGAAAGTGGCGGAGCCGGCGCGGTCAACGACAGGAAGCATGCGGATGTCGGCGCGGGCGTAGTCCTCGCGATACATCCACGCGATGGCGTGGAAATGCGGGAACTGCCAGAGAAATAGAATGGCGAAAAGAAGCCACGCGCCTTCGTTGAGCGAGCCACGCGCGGCGGCCCATCCGACGAGCGGCGGAATCGCGCCGGGGATCGCTCCGATGGCCGTGGCCCAGATGGTGCGCTGCTTGAGCGGCGTGTAAACGCCCAAATAGAGCGCCGTGGTGAGCAAGGCCAGACCGCAGGCGAGCCAGTTAGTGAGCACAGCCAAGTACATGGCGCCGAGCACAACCAGACCCCAGCCGAATGTGAATGCTTCCATGGGGCACACTGCCCCGAGCGGCAAGGGGCGCGCGCTGGTGCGGCGCATTTTTGCGTCGCTTCCGCGTTCGAGATATTGATTGAGCGCGGCAGTGCCGGCGGCGACGAGCGTGGTCCCGAAAATGGCGTTGAACATCCGCAAGGGGTCGATGGGGCCGGAGGCACCGAGGTAAAAGCCGGCCATGGTGGTCAAGACGACGAGGAAAGTGACGTCGGGCTTAACGAGGATGGCGTATGCGGACAAGCGCGACATGGAACGCGAGACGGAGGTGACGGGAGTGCCGGTGGCGCTCATCGCGATGGCCTCACGATACGGCCCTCTCGCTCGGGGATTCGAGACGCGCAGCGTGAGCGGGTTTCAGGATGCGAAAACATGCGAGCATAAGGATAACACTGGATGCAAACGTCAACGCGCCGACGGCGACATGCGCGACCGTGAGCGTAACATAAACGGGCGTCGGTTGAACGGCGTCGCGCGCGGCGATGACCGCCCAGTAAGCGGCGCCGCCGAGCAGCAATTGGATGCCGAGAAGAATTTCGAGGTAACGCGCGGCGTGGCGCAAATCCTTGACTCCACGGAAACGGCGGCTGACGGCGAGGACAGTCCAAAACACCATGCCCGTGACGATGATGGCGCCAATGATGTGCGGGATGATGCCGAAAGCGTTGTGGCGAAACGCGGCGCCGAGGATGATCTGCATCAGAATCAGGAGCGAGGTCCAGACCGTGAGCGAGCGCAGGCTTGGAGTGCCAGTGTCGTCGAGTTGGGGCAAATCGCTCAACCACCAGCGGCTGGTGAAGACTGCGATGCTGACTACGGTGATGAAAAATAATTCGGCGAGCGTGGCGTGGGCGGAGGAAACGGGCGGGGGCAAGAGAAATTTTACGGTGATGCCGCCGAGGACGCCTTGCGCGACGACAAGGCCGATGGCTGTCCATGCGAGGTTGCGGACCCAGGGGCGGGATTCCTTGCGCCATGTCCACACGGCAAGGACGATCGTGAAAATACCGACGAGAGTAGCGATCATGCGATGGCCGTGTTCGTAGAAGATTCCGCCGACCATGGGAGGGAGCAGCGAGCCGTAGGAAAGCGGCCAGTCGGGGACGGCGAGGCCGGCGTCGTTGCTGGTGACGAGAGCGCCGACAATCAGCAAGAGAAACGTGCAGGCGGCCGTGAAGAGGGCGAAACGATGGAGTGCGGGGTTGGCTGGTTGTCTCAAAACGGCTAGTTTTCCTTTTGCTGGCCTCGACAAAGTCGTTTTGGCCTCAGGGGCTAAGCCCTGATGTAGCGTGCTTGACGGCACGGCTGCCCTTCCTGTGTCAGGGTAAAAAGTCGTGCCCTGACGAAAGCGATTCAGCACGCGCAAAGCCGCAGGGCTTCAAAATGCGAAGCTCTGCGCTACCAAGGCAAAGCGGCGTCGAGCCGCCGCACTCCAAAAAAACGAGGATGAGCCGCCCATCAGCGCTTGTGCGACGGAAAGCGAAAGACTGGCGGCGCAAAGCCGCAGAGCTTCAAAACGCGAAGCTCTGCGCTACCAAGGCAAAGCGGCGTCGATCCCGCCACCCGCCACGGCGGGCAAGCGCCGGGCAAAGCGGCGTCGAGCCGCCGCACTCCAAAAACGAGGATGAGCCGCCCATCAGCGCTTGTGCGACGGAAAGCGAAAGACTGGCGGCGTAAAGCCGCCGCTACGAAAGCAAAGCCGACGGCTTAGCTGCCGGCCTTAAAGGTGAAGTCGGCGGTTTTCGACTCCTTCGCTCCGACGGTTACGGTCTGGTCCTGGGTGCCGTACTTTTCCTGCCAGGCTTCGATCGTGTACGTGCCGGGGGGCAGATTCTTCAGGTCGAACTTGCCGTCCTTGTCCGTTACGGCGTAATACGGATTCGCCATGACGCCGATGTAGCCCTTCATCCACGGGTGGACATTGCACTTGACGGGGATGGCGACTTCCGGGCGCGCGAACGTGTCCATGATTGCGGGCGCGTTGGGCGGCTGGGACTTATTCCAGGCGCGATTGTCGGCGGGAGTGGGATGAATGTTGTGCGTGGTATCGTCACTGTTGACGACCTTAAGCTGCTGTCCGACCATCAACGCGAGGACATGAGGGACGTACATGCAGTCCTTCTGGTCGAGGGTGACGGGTTCGGAGGGCGTGGGGAAGGAATAATCCTCGGCGCCACTCTTGACGTACACGATCACGTTGGCGAGCGTGTTGCCGGAACCGATGACCACTTCGTCCGGAAGAACCGGCGCGTGGTTGGCCTTCACGCAATAGGGATCCGCGCTCATATTGATGGGCCGGAACTTCGGCGCTGTGCCGTCGAGCTTCACGACTCCGCTGACGGAACCGACCGTGGCCATGTCGACGGATTTTTTCGCCGCTGAGGCCGCGGCAGGCTGTTCCTCTCCGGTTGGCTGACTTTGATTCTTGCTGCATCCGACTACGACAAACGCAAATGCGATTGCGGCAGTCCAGGAAATCCATTTCCTATTCATGATTAAATTATTCCTCCTAAATTTTTGAGTAGGCCGAAAAGCAAGTTATAAAGTTTGCCCCTGCTTCAAATCCCACGCCGCACCCATCTAGGATATTACTTTTTGGCGGCGGAAGAAGCAGATTTCGACGCGACCGGGGTGCGGCCGGAAATTGCGGCCTGCTCCTGGGGCGTCAATTGAAGGAGGTAGCGCACGACCAATTCGGCCTCGTCGCCCTTGTATTGCTTGGCCGCGGCGGGGAGAGCGCCGTTGAAAACCCAGCGACCGTCCTGGCGCACGAACAATCCCGAAGGCATGGCGGTGCCGGGGATGATGGTGGCGGGTTCGGTGATCCAGCGCTCGGTCCATGCGGCGCGGAGGCGCTCGTCCGCCAGCAGGAAATTGGGAGCGGTGGCGTTCTTATCATGCGCCGCGTTTCCGGTGGCATGGCACTTCAGGCAAGGCGCGGCGGGGCTGGTGAAGATGGCGCGAGCCACCATTCGCTCCTGATCCGTCAAGGGCGCGAGCTTCTGGGGAATGAACGGCTGCTGTTGAGATGACAAAGCGCCGAAGAACAGGACGAGCTTACGAACTTCGTCGTCCGACAAGAAGAAAGTGGGCATGCGGACTTTGAGATAGTTGCGGACGCCGTTGCGGTCCTGGTCCGTGGCGCTCAACGAGGGATTTGCCAGGAAGCGCTTGAGCCATTCGGGATTTACACGCGCGCCTTCGCTGGTGAGCACAGGCGGCAGGTTGATGGCGTTGTCGGCGTGATACATCGGCAGGCCCATGAGGACGGATTTCTGGCCGATGTCGACCTGATGGCAACCGATGCAATTATATTTGGTGACGATCCACCAGCCCTGCTGGATATATTTGCGCTGATCCGCGGGAGTGTACTGATAGCTGGGCGGGAGGGTGGATTCGGTGCTGCCCAGCAGGAACGAGGTGAGGGCATCAATCTGAGCATGATCGATATTGGGCTTGGGCATGCGCAGGCGGTCCAACGGATTCGGCTTGTACTTGCCTTCGTCGAATATAGCGGGATTCGCGAGTTTCTCGTCGAAGAAGCCTTTCAGGTTGTACCAACTGCCGCGCGGATCTTTTTTGCCATCGGGCAAAATGCCTTCCTGCGACTTGGTGTAGAGGAGGGCGTAGTCGAAGCGGCCGATGGGCTTGCTCCCCTCGGTGGTGAGCTCGGTGCCGACGCGAGCGGCGTCTTCGAGGCCGGAAATTTCATGGCAACCGGCGCAGCCGTAATGCTCGACGAGGGTTTTGCCCTTGGCGTATAGATTTGCGTCATTGACGAAGGCTGCCTGCTCGTAATGCGCGCTCGAGGATTTCTGCGTCATCAGATAGCTGGCGATGTCGCGCGCTTCCTGCCAACTGAGGCGGAAGTCGGGCATGATGGTTTGCTGCTCGACAACGAGCTCGTGGCCGTCGTTGGGGCACTTCGAGTGATCCACGTCGAAGACGTATGGCAAGTTGTGTTTGGCGTAGTCGGCCGGGCCGATATCCTTATGTTCGTACGGGCAATAGGGCTGCGTGCGGACGCGAGGATTATGTATCCAGCGGACGATGTAATCGTAATTTGCCTTTTCGCCGACGCGGCTGAGATTGGCGGCAACATCACCGCCGATTTTCTCACTTCCCTCTCCAATGGAATGGCAGGCGAGACAGCCGAGAGAGTCGAATTTTTCCTTGCCGGCGGCAACGTCGCCTCCCGATTGCTTTTCAAGCGCGGGACCCTTGAGGCCCTGCTGCCAAATGAACGCGGAGATGGCCTGAACTTCGTCAGGCTGCAAACGGAACTGCGGCATCTTCGTACTGGGATCGAATTGCCAGGTGTGGCCGAGCCAGTAAGGAATCCATTGCGGATTCAACTTCATGCGGACTTCTTTTAGATCGGGACCGACGCGCTTCACTTCCTGCTGGAGGCTGTGGGTTAATTCGTCGAGCTGCTCGACGCGCGCGTCAATTTTGCTGACGTTGACGGTGAGATTCGTGGCCTCGGCGTAGAGTTTTTGCGCATCGGCGTTGTTGGCGGCCTGATCGCCAGCCTTGTTGAGCTGCGGAATCTTCTGGCTGTCGTCAGTCTTGTCTTTTTCGAGGCTGGCGATTTCGCGGACAGTGTCCTGGAGCTGCTGGCCCTGGTCGTCGAAGCCCGCGTAGTTGTGGCAGCCGATGCAGCCCTTTTCGCGGTACAGGATTTTCGCTTCGTTCAAGACGGGAGCGTGTTCCGTCCAGGCGTCGGCGGAATGGCACTGCTGACAGCCCGCATCGTAGTTTTCAGGATAATACAGCGGCCAGAGCCAGTGTTCGTAACGCCCGTGAGCTGTCTCGACGCTTGTGAGGGCGCGACCGTTGCCACCGTGGCAGGGCGAGCAGCCGAATTTATCGAGGGGATGCCATTGGAAGAGTTCTGTGTCGGGATGGCTGGTGAATGGCGCGTTGTTGCTTTTTTGCAGGCCGAGGTCGGTCCTGGTGAGCGTCATCGCCGCGGGAACGTATTTCGGGTCCGTGCCGACGTGGCAGGACTGGCAGCGATCGGTGAGGCCGACGCCGCCGACGTCGTTGATTTCGCGGCCCGGCGGGTTGACGTTGATTTGAATGAGCGAGACGTCCATGGACTGCACGGTGTTGAGCAATCCCTGAAGCTGCGTGGCGTTGAGGCCGGGAAGCTTGTCGCCGGCATATTTCGCCATGGCGTCCTGCGCGTCTTTTACGGGCTTATCAACGTCGCCCTCTTTCGCGGTGAGCTGCGCCTTTTGATCGAGCAATTGGTTGAATGTGTCGTTGAGCTGAGTGTAGTTCAACTGCTTCTCGGCGGTCTTGCCGCCACCTTCGGGCCAGTCGACGGTGTAGGTCCTGGCTTCGGCTTCCTGCACGTCCTTGAACTTGCTTTGCTTTTCACGGCGATAGGATGCCGTGTTGGGAACAACTTCGTAGTCGTAAATGAGGGAGCCGACGAGGCTGCGGTCCGTCTGGAAGGAAGGCAGGACGGCGGCGCGCTGCTCGTCAATCACGGAAATTTGTTTTTGGATGGCGGCATCCTGAGGCCTGGCGGTGGCCTCGGCTTGCTGGAGCGCCGCTGAGAGTTTTTCGTAATCGGGGGATGAATAGGCGGCCTTTTCGGCTGCTTGACGGTCGCGAATCTGTTTTTGGAGATAGCTGGAGTACGAGGATGCGAAACGGTGCTGGTAGGAGCGCCAGGGCCGCAGCCCGATGAATTCGGCGTAGAACGACCACGTGACGCAGAGCAAAAGCACGAAGACCGCGACCAGAATCCAGTTCGCGTGCGAGCGGCTTTTTATCGGATCGTCGGGCGGCAGTTCAGGCAAGCGGAGTCTCCTTCAGACGTCGGGCGTTATCGCCAAGGCGGGGAGTTCGCGCTGATTTCGCGGTTTGTTCAGAAAAGCAGATTCCTCGTCGCACGGCTCCTCGGAATGACAACGAGACGCTTTCCCTGCGAACTTTTACATGCTGCACGTCTAAATGCTGAACCACGGCGTCTCCCAGATATATTTAATGCGGAACACGAGCCGGAGGAAAATTGTGACCGGCAGGAACAGCATGGTGACCAGGAAAATGTACATGGTGACGGTCTGGACCAGGCTCATTTTGCGGTAAATTTTCCGGCTGTAGTCCGTGCGCATGCAGATCCAATGAATGAACAGCGCGGCGACGACGCCGTAAACCACCATGGGAATAATTCCGAAGAGGCCGCGCGCGATGATCACGGCTTGAGGTTTTAGGCTAGCGGGCAAAATGTGGGCGAGCCAGTGCCCGTTCACGCCGAATATCTGGTCGAGGTTGCGATTGACGTTGAATTCCACCCTGTCGGGATCCCAAGTTTGCGTGGGCCAATACCACATGAATCCGGGGCCGCGAATAAAAGTGCCGATGGAGACGAGGACGAGCCAGATCGCTTCGAAGCCGATGAGGAAAGTCCAAATCGCGTGGCGGCGCTGCTTGTAGGTGTAGTAGCCGTTGCCGAGGGGATTCGCGTCGATAAACGGAATGGCCATCAGGCCGACGATAATCAGCGTGGGGACGATCACGCCGGCGATCCATGGGTCGAAATATTCGAGCATTTCCTGAAGGCCGAGGAAATACCAAGGGGCCTTGGCGGGATTCATGGTGACGCTGGCGTTGGCGGGCTCTTCGAGGGGCGCGTTCAACGTGAGCGCCCAGACCATTAAGATGATGGTGATGATGATGGCGACGAGCAGTTCCTTGCGCATGAGGAACGGGTTGGTGTGGAGCTCGCGTTCCCAGCGGGAGTTGTACGGATAAGTGGTGCGATGATGAGTACGCGCGAGTTTCGGGTCAGATTCCAGTTGCGCGATGAGGCGGTCGTTGGCCAGGGCGTTGTGGAAAGCGTACCAGGTGAAAAATGGGACTAAGATGAGCATGGCGACAATAGGGATATTGTCGGGCGTGGAGATGATGACCCAGAGCTGGTGCCAGTCGCCGAACATTGACTTATCTAGTCTCCGCGTGCCGCATCTGCTGAAATTCCTTCGCTAAAGACTTGTCTCGTAAATCGCTCCCTGCCATATAGAGGCCAGAGCAAAAGCCGCAGAGCTTCAAAAGGCGAAGCTCTGCGCTACGAAGGCAAAGCGGGCGGCGTAAAGCCGCCCCTACAAATGCCGACGCAACCGGTCGTGTAAGGCTCATCGTTATACTTTTGTCTCCGATTCGAGCATGACGGGCGATGGGCCGGAGATTCCTCCGTCTTTGCGGACGCGCCAGAAATGCACGCCCATGAAAACGGACGCGATCAGCGGAATCGCGATGCAATGCCAGATATAGGCGCGCAGAAGCGCGTTGGCGTCAACGATGGAGCCGCCCAATAAGCCGAAGCGCACGTCGTTGTAGGAAGTCATGCCTAACTGTGGGCCGAATGGACCCTGGCTGCCGAGCAAAGGCGTGGCACGCGCCATGTTCGTTCCCACGGTGACGGCCCAGAAACCCAATTGGTCGTCGGGAAGCAAATATCCGGTGAAGGAAAGCAGCAACGTCAAAACCATCAGCAGAACGCCAATGCACCAGTTGAATTCGCGCGGGCGTTTGTATGAGCCGGACATGAAAACGCGAAACATGTGGAGCCAGACGGCCATCACCATCAGGTGAGCGGCCCAGCGGTGCATGTTGCGAAGAAGCTGGCCAAAGGGAACGTCGTTTTCGAGATAGAGAATGTCGCGGAAGGCTTGGACCTTTGTGGGGTGGTAATAAAACATGAGCAGAACGCCGGTGAAAACGAGAACGATGAACAAATAAAAAGTGATGCCGCCCATGCCCCATGTGTAGCTGTAGCGCGTGGCGTCGCGATTGACCTTGGCGGGATGAATGTGAAAGAAAAGATTGTTGAGCGTGGAGAGGGCGCGGTTGCGCGGCTCGTCATTGTGCTTGATGCGGAAAATCGAGCGATAAAGCTGGGTGTCCTCAGGCTTTTTGAGTTTTTCGGCCTGTTCGCGAGCCTTTACCTTGAGCGTTTCGCCCAGTTCGCGCGTCTTCTCTTTTATGTCTTCGAGAACGCCGGGCTTGCGACCGTTCTCTCCGCCTTCATCCGCCATTTCGGAGGCCTCTTCCCTGCTGAATCACAAACTGTCTAAGTTGTCTCATAAATACGGTACAGCGACCACAGGGTTCGACTTCAGGGGCTAAAGCCCATTCTTGAGATCCGTTTACGGCGGGGCTAAAGCCCCGCCCTCCTGCGGCAACCCTTAATGAGACGCGTTCCAAAACTTAAGCGCTGATGAATGCGTTCGTGTCGTTGAACTGATTCGTGCCGGCAGCCGGGTCCTGAATGAAGCGCTGGCTTGTGTCGACGACAATCTGGTTCGATGGATCGAGAACAATGTGGCAGCGATCCATCGGGCGCGGCGCGGGGCCGGCGAAATTCACGCCTTCGCTGTCATATTCGCTGCCGTGGCAAGGGCAATGGAAAATGTTCTGGGCCTGCTCCCAGTCGGGCGTGCAGCCGAGGTGCGTACACTGCGCAAAAATGACGAAGAGGCGGCCCGGCTCGCGCACCACCCAGCAACGCTCCGACTGCAGGAAGCGCTGGTCGACGCCCAGGCTGTAATCCGAGACGTAGCCGGCGCTAAAAATCGTGGGAGGCTCGAACAGCGCGCGCGGGAAGAAATAGCGCAGGAACATCAGGAGATTGACGCCCATGTATCCCCAGACGCCCGTCCAGATGAGCCTGCGGCGCGTGCGGTTCACGGTTTCGGGAGAATTTGGGGAATTCGAGTTCGCTGGCGCTGAAGACGCCACTGCGGAGCTAGATTTTTCAGCAGACTTCTGTTGAACGTGTGGCTGAACGTTTTCCGGCATCGGGATTAACGGCTTCGCCTGCTTAAAGTATAAAGATGAATTCTATAAGTACGCTTTGAACGTACTTTTATATGATGGGCGGCAAGCGGTGTCAAGCAGTCTGATGCACAAAAATTTCCAGGATGCGACGTCACGGGACATCCGGCGGGCCGGCGGCTTGCGTGACTAAATCGGCGAGGGCGCGGATGAAAGTGGGCGAATCGTTGAGGGACGGCATCATGCGAAATTCGCTGACACCAAGGGCTACGGCCTGTTCGCGCGCTTCGATATTGATTTCGTGGAGCGTCTCGATGTGTTCGGTGACGAAGGATACGGGGATTACGAGCATTCGCTTTACCCCGGACTTCGCGAGTTGCTCGATGGTTTGCGTGAGCGACGGCTCAAGCCATTTCTGTTTTCCGACGCGACTCTGGTAGCAGAGAGTGTACGGATTTTTCCAGGCGCCTCGCTCGCGGACGAGGCGGACGGTTGTCTCGATTTGCTTCGGGTAGGGGTCGCCCTTTTCGACGAGGCTCATGGGCAAACCGTGGGCGCTGAAGACGAGATGGATTTCATCGGGGCGCGAAAGGGCGCGAAGGGCTTCGTTGATGCGTTCGACGATGGCGGCGATGTAGAGAGGATGATCGTGAAAGTCGTTCACCATTTTGACGGAAAGGGGTTTTTGCGTCTTTGCGTCGCGATAGAGGCGTTGCCATTCTTTCAAGCTGCTGCCCGTGGTGGCGAAGGAATAGTGAGGGTAGAGCGGGAGAAGAATTAATTCTTCGAGTTCGCGGCCTTGAAGTTCGGCGATTGCTTCGGCGGTGAGCGGATGCCAGTAGCGCATCGCGACGACGACGGCAGCGTCGAAATTCGGCGCGAGCGCGGAGGCGAGGGCGCGCGCCTGGCGATTGGTGAGTTCAACGATGGGGGAGCCGCCGCCGATGGCCGCGTAATGTTCGCGGACGACTTCCGAGCGGCGACGGGCGATGAATTTGGCGAGGGGCTTGCGGGCGAGTCCCGCGCCCATGAAGTTGATGATTTCGGGATCGCAGAAGAGATTGTAAAGGAATGGTTCGACGGCGGCGAGAGTGTCGGGGCCGCCGAGTTGGAAGAGGACGACGGCGATTTTTTTTGGTGATGGCATGGCGTTGCGTTTCAAGTTCCGATGCGGCTTACCGGATGCTCGTCTGCCTACGAAGAGCCTCAGGTCAGTTTGCGCGGAACGCGCAAACGGGACCTGAGCTACAGGGAAGCAAAGCGGCGTCTAGCCGCTGCACTCCAAAAAACACTGAGCGTTTTTCGACCGCGAGCTAGGACCAGAAGCAGATTCCTCGTCGCGTGGCTCCTCGGAATGACAACGTTGCGCATTCGCTCGGCAAACGGCGAGGCGACGGCCGGCCCTACTGCTGGCGTAGCTGCTGCTTGACCTGGGCCAGGTCTTTTTCGACGCGGTCCATGCGGCGAGCGATCGTGAAATCGTAAATGAAAAATATCGCCCAGACGGCGATGTACGCGGCGAAGAGGCTTCCGAAATTTTGCATGTTGTTTCTCCGGTGATGCGAATTCTTCCAAGAAAACTGCTACGAATTCCCTGCCGCTGTCTCGTAAAGCTTGCACCGACAGACGGGCGAACCTCAGGGGTTAAAACCCCTGAACCTACCAAGCAGTATCGGCACCCCTGAAGGCGTGCCCTGACGAAACCCGCCTGCTGAGCGAAACCCATCTGCTGAGATGGCTTCCCCGCTCCGATGCGCATTCACGCTCGCCACGGCGTTTAACAACTGGTACGAATTTCCTGCCGCTCGTGGGCAAACTACAAAGGCAAGGCGGCGTCGAGCCCGCCGCACTCCAAGACGACGGGATGCTCGGCGGACCCTTGCTACAAAATTTGCGGCCAAAACTGCAACGACATTCTCGCAAGAACAACTGCTACGAATTCCCTGCCCCGGATGGGGGGACATTCAGGCGCGTCTCGGCAGCGTCGTCGACGGCGATGCGCAGCTCCTCCGTTTGGTGGCGCAGACGTTCGAGTTTGTAACGCTGCCAGACGAGCAAGAGCATCAGCAGCGTCATCACACCGCTGCAATAAAAAAACACTTTCAACATCGTGGGATCGAGGCCGGAGTTCGCGCCGCCGAAAACTACGGGCTGCGGATGCTGCGTGCGCCAAATGCGAATCGACAAATAGTCGAGGGGCACGCCGAGGAAAACGAAAATACCGAAAATGGCGGAAAAGACGGCGCGGCGCTCCGGGTCTGCGACGAGCGTGCGCAGGATGAGATAGGCGATGTAGAGCAACCAGAGAATCAACGTTAGTGTGAGGCGCCAGTCCCAAGCCCACCAGATGCCCCATACGGGATGAGCCCAGATGGGGCCGGTTACGAGCATCACGCTCCAAAATCCGAGGCCGACTTCGGCGGCGGAGACGGCGAGCCAATCCCATTTGGGGACGCGCTTGGCGAGATAGGCGACGTTTGCGACGAAAACAATGATGGACGCTTCCATCGCAGCCCAGCCGGAGGAAGCGTGGAAATAAAAAATGCGCTGAATCGCGTGCATGGTGGCTTCGTCCGGGGCGATGAACAGCGCGGCGTATCCGGCGAAGAAAAGCAGCGCGGCTGTTATGACGTTCGCCATGCCGTAGCGTTTCATTCCGCGCCTATTCCTCCAACAGATGATCGCACAGCAGCCAGGAAGCCGTAAAAAATACCACGTCGAAGGCGATGAGGACAGCCATCCAAGTGCCATCGAGCGCGGGCGCGTCCGTCAACAAGCCCGCCGTGGCTTCGACGGAGGAGAACAAAAGAGGGATCAGCACAGGTAACAACAGAAGGGGCAGAAGCAGTTCGCGCAGACGCGCTTGCGTAGCCAGAGCCGAGAAAACAGTTCCCACGACGACCATTCCGAATGTGCCGAGGAAGAGGACGAGCGCGAGGCGTCCAATCACAGGGAGGAGGGAGACGTTGTAGAGAATCGAAAAGACGGGCAGCAGAATCAGTTCGGTGATGCATAGGAACAGGAGATTTGCGAGGGTCTTGCCGAGCAGGATGGCGAAGGAACCGGCGGGGGCCATGCGCAGGGCGTAAATCGTGTCGTTCGACTGTTCGCGCGCGAAGGAGGGATTGAGCATCAGCGAGGCGGAAAAAAGCAGGGCGATCCAGATGAGTCCCGGGCCGAAGCGGCGCGCTTCGCCGGCGCTGGGCTCGAAGGCGAAATTGAAAAGCACCACGACGATTACGGCGAAGACGATGGTGGTCTGCAAGAGTTCGCGCGTGCGCATCTCGGCGCGGACTTCCCTGCCGAAGATGATTGAGGCGGCACGGGCGGTGGTCATTTCAAGCCTCGGCTCGCATTTCTTCGAAGAGCGGCTGCGGATTTCCACCGGGGCCGGTGTCGCGCTCGATGCGGCCGTTTGCGATTGCGACGGCTCGAGTGAAAATATCGAGCGATTCGTTGCGCGCGTGCGTGCTCATCAGGATGGTGCGACCTTCCGCGCGCAGGCAGCGCAGAGTTTCTGAAAGCGACGCGACGCCTTGACGGTCGAGGCCGGCGGCGGGTTCGTCGAGGAGCAAAAGGCTGGGCGAAGGCAACAGCGCGCGGGCGATGGCGAGCCTTTGGCGCATGCCGCGTGAAAATGTGCGGACGAGATATTCGGAGCGCAACGCGAGGCCGACGGCGTCGAGCGCTTCTGCGGCGCGAGCAGATGGACTATCCAACTCGTAAAGACGGGCGAAGAATTCCAGGTTTTCTTTTGCCGTGAGTTCGTCGTAGGCGAGGATATTGTGGCCCACGAGGCCGATTTGGCGCTTGATGGCGAGCGTGTCACCATCGGCGGCTCCGTCGCCGATGAAAGAGACGCGTCCCGAAGTGGGGCGCGCGAGGAGCGCGGCCATTTTGAGGAGCGTGGTCTTGCCGGAACCGTTTGGGCCGAGTAGGGCGACGCATTCACCGGGGGCGATGGTGAGAGAAACGCGGCGAAGGGCGGCAAAGGCACCGTAGCGCTTTACGATTCGGTCGAATGTTATGCCGAGCGATGCGACGGCGGGAGAGGTTTGCGGGTGCGGAGTCGCCAAGGCGATACGCTCAGCCCTTCACGAAATCGCGCAGAATTTTTTCGGTGCGCTGATGCTCGCGCGCGTATTCTTCTTCGCTGATGGTTCCCGCCTGCCGGCGCAATTCCAGGCGAAACAGTTTTTCCTTCAACTCGTCGAGGCTATGGCTGACTTCGCGCTCGACTTCCGCGACGGTTTGAGAGGCCGAGGCGCTGCGCTGCTCCGACGCGGGCGCGGCGACGCGGGCAAGAGCTGGAGTGGCCGCAGTCGGGCTGGCCGCAACGGCATTTTGCGCGCCCGGGCGACGCCACAGAAAAATGACGCCGAGCAAAAACAGAGCGGCGAATCCCGCGACCAGAATGTATTGCAGATTGCTGCTGATGCGCGGAGGAAGCGTGGTGGTGGCGGCCGCTTCTCCACCGGCATCCGCGACGCGCGAATTGACGGAGGGGTCCTGGGAATTATCGGCAGACGCGGGAGCGGAGGCGGTTCCTGAAACGGAAATCGTGAACGGCGCGTTGGCGGCGACGGAATCGCGCGTGTAGATGTCGTATCCCTGCTCTGTGCCGGCGGGGGAGAATCCGGGACTGGACACTTGAAGGCCGGGCGGAACGATGAGCAGGACGCGCTGGACATTGTAAAGCGAAGAGGTGCGGATCGTGGCTTGATTGGAGGTATACGGAAGCTGATAGGAGAGGCGCACGCCGTTGTCTCCGGGGCGGAATGGCCAATCAACGGCTTCGACGCCTTTGCCTTTGTCAATCGTGCCCTGAATCACGGGCATGCCCGTTGCGCCCCACGCCGAAACTTGATTGAGCTGACCGCCTTGTGGAAGCTGAAACTTGAAGGTGCCGTCTTTCAAGTAATAGGCGACAGGAGGATGAGTCTGATTCTGGATCGTGTATTCCTCGCCGATAAGCAGGTCAGAGCCTTTCGGTTGCAGAACGATGGCGCGCGTGGTGACGGCGAAGGAATGCGCGTCGGTGGTCGGTTCGTAGACGGTGACGGTGGCGGTGGTGGTGCCGGGAGTGATTGGCTCGTGATAGAGGACGCCTTTATACGGGACGCGGAGGAGCATGGGGCCGGAGCCTAAGGCATTATTGGTGATTGTGAAATGGCCGGAGGCGTCGGTTTTCGTGGTGGCGACGGGCTGCATGCCTCCCTGCAATTGCAGGAGGATTACCTGAGCGCCGCCGACGGGCGCGTTTTTGGTGGCGTTATTCACGGTGCCGGAGACGGTGCTGGCGGCGGAGGCGGAAATCGCGGCGGCGAAAACGAAAAGAACGGCGACGGCTACGCGGCGCAGCCAGAGAGTGAGACTTTCGTTTGCGCGGCGTGAGGTCAGCGGATTTGCTCTGGTCGTCATTGGCTCCATTTTATCTTTGTTCACGGATTATCCGCGCGGCTTTCCGGACATGGCCTGGCGGACGGCGGGAGTGGGCGCGCCGCCGGTGAGATTGTCCATGTCCGCGATGACGCGGGCGGCTTCGATTTCGAGGGCGCGCTTCATTTCCTCGTAGTCTTCCTCGGAGAATTTACCGGCGCGATGCTCGAAGCGCAAGTCGCGAATGTTTTCGTAGATGGCGTCGCGGCGCTCGAGGAGTTGGTCGAGTTTCGAGCGATGCGGCGCAAAGTCGGACGCTTCGAGCTTGATGGCGAAGACGAACCACAAGGTGGCGGCAGCGATCGCGATGCAAGAGAGCGTGATGAGGATGAGTTCAGTGGACATTGTTAGAAGCTCGATTCAGTTCTCGTCGACGACGGAAAATCCCAGCCCTGCCTGCCGACTGCTGGCGGCGTAAAGCCCGCCGCAATAAAGACAAGACAGAAAAGCCAAGAAACTGGCGGCGTAAAGCCACCCGTACGTTACTCATCGGCGTGGCGGCTGATTTCGTTGCGCGCGCGCGCCAGAAGTTCGGGCGAGATCGGAGGTCCGCCGGCGGCAGTCAGCTTGCGGCGCCAGCGCGCGACGACCATCCAGACGAGCGCGATGCCAATCAGCGGGGCGATGATGGGCATCAGCCAGGCCCAGAGATCGAAACCCGTTGCGGGCGGAGAAATCAGCACAGTAGGGCCGTACTCCTGCACGAAACTTTGCAAAACCAAATCGTCCGACTTGCCCTGGCCGACGCGGTCATTCAATTCCTTCAATTCGGCTCGAGCTGTTTCGCATGGGCCGGAAAAGTTGCCGCCCATGTGATTGCATTTCGCGGCTGTGTCGTTGCAGCCGCCGCACATGCACATGACGCGGTTGCCGAGTTTTTTTGCGCCCGCGCCGGCGAGGGGATCTTGGGCTCGGGCGGAAGCGGCCCAAGCACAGCAAAGCGCAAGGGCCAGCAAGAAGAGGCCGATTAGCCGATTTGGATAATTACTCATCGTCGTTTGCCGCCACAATGCCATATTCCAAAGTGTAATCTTACTTCAGGGGCTGAAGCCCCCCTTTCCCAAGTGCTGTTACGGCGGGGCTGAAGCCCCGCCCTCCTAAAAAGCAACTACAGCTCGTACGAGCAGGAATTTTGCCTCAGCGGCTGAAGCCGCATTGATTTTGTCCCCTTTACGGCACGGCTGAAGCCGTGCCCTGACAAAACCTTTACGGCACGGCTGCCCTTCCTGCGTCAGGATAAAAAGCCGTGCCCTGACGAGAACAAGCCATGCGACGGTACTTGGTCGTTGCCGTCGCACGCGAAGTAAATTTGCTTTGGGGGCTGAAGCCCCGCCCTCCTGAAAAACAATTGCGACGCGTAACGCCGTGCGACGGCGGTTAATCGTCGCCGTGGTGATGCGCTGGAGCCGGCTCGGCGAAGGCTTTGGCCTTTGCGTCTGCTTTCGCGTCTTCGCGCACCGCCTGCAGGACGATTTGCGGCTGGCGATTCGGGAGCAGCGCCAAAATTGTGCCGAGAACGAGAACCAGTCCACCGAGCCAGATCCAGCGAACGAGCGGATTCAGGTAGACGTGAATCACGGGATTATTGTCATCCGGGCTGCGGCCGGCGTAGACGACATACAAATCGCGCGCGAGCGAAGAATGAATGGCGACGGTCGTCTGCGTGACTTGACTTGCCAGATAGAAGCGACGCTCGGGATAAAGCATCATCACGGAGCGATTGCCCTGGAAAACTTCGATGGTGGCGCGTTCCGATGTGTAATTGCTGTTCGAGGTGGCGTCGAAGTTCTGGCAGAGGAGCTTGTAAGGGCCGATGGACATTTCCGTGCCGGGGTGCATCTTCATTTGCACGTCTTTATTGAATGCCTGGCCGGAAATGCCGATGAAAATCAGGACGATGGCGAAGTGGACGATGTAGCCGCCGTAGCGGCGCGTGTTGCGCATGGTCAACTGGCCGACGGACGAAAACAGATTGTCTCCGCTGCGGGCGGAGAGAACGCGCGCGCCACGGAAAAACTCGGAAAATATGGTGAGCGAGACAAAGACAGCGAGGATGAGACAAACCAGCGCGTAAAAGTGACGATAGCCGAAGGCAAAAGCAATCGCGCCCGCGACGAGTCCCGCGCCAAGCGGCCACGCGAAATTGCGCTTGAGGCTCGACAAAGAAGTGCGGCGCCAGGCCAGGAGCGGGCCTACTCCTGTGAGAAATAGAAGGAACAGCGCGATGGGTATATTCACTTTGTTAAAAAATGGCGGGCCGACCGTGATTTTGCTGCCTTGAAACCACTCGGAGAAGACCGGGAAAAGTGTCCCCCACAGCACGGCGAAGCAGGCGGCGAGGAGAATCAAATTATTGAAGAGGAAGCTCGATTCGCGGGAAATTACGGAGTCGAGCTGATTGTCGGTGCGCAGATAGTCGCGATTCTTCCAGTAGGCGACAAAGCAAACGACGAAAATGAGCGCGAGGAAGGACACGAACCACGAGCCGATGGAGGATTGCGCGAAGGCATGAATGGAGCTGACGATTCCCGAGCGCGTGAGCGTGGTTCCCAGAATACTGAGCATATAAGTGATGAAGACCAGCCAGACATTCCAGACGCGCATCATGCCGCGCTTTTCCTGCATCATCACGGAATGCAAAAACGCGGTGGCTGAAATCCAAGGGAGGAGGGATGCGTTTTCGACGGGGTCCCAGGCCCAGTAGCCGCCCCAGCCGAGGACTTGGTACGCCCAGTGGCCTCCGAGCAAAATGCCGACGCCGAGAAATGCCCAGCCGACCATCATCCAGCGGCGCGTGATGTGAATCCATTTTTCGCCCGGGTAGCGTCCGAGCAACGCGCCCAGTGCAAACGCGAATGGAACCGTGCATCCGGTGTAGCCGAGGTAGAGCATGGGCGGATGAATGTCCATCTCGGCGTATTGGAGCAGGGGTGTGAGACCGTGGCCGTCGGCCAAGGTGACAACATGCGCCGCGCCAGCCGCTCCGGCGACTCCGACCAAGGCGAATGGGCTGGAGACAAAATTATTGAGGACGAGGAAGAAAAGTTGAATGCCGCCGAGAATGACGCCGACATAGGGCATCAGCTCGGGATGTTTTTTGCGGTTGATGAAGAGCGCGATGAAGGCGTAAATCGAAAGGAGCCAGCTCCAGAATAAGAGGGAGCCTTCCTGTCCCGCCCAGAGCGCCGAGAATTTGTAGTAAGCCGGCAGGGCGCGATTGCTGTGCTCAGCGACATACGCCATGGAGAAATTGTTTTGGAAGAAGAGCGCGACGAGGCATCCGACGCCCAACGTGACCAGCGGGAAAATGGCCATTCCGGCGTTTCGCGCGCTTTTGATTAGCAGGGGGCGGCGCGTGCGGATGCCGATGATTCCGGCGACGAAAGCGTAGGCGGCGGCGAGAAGCGCCAGGATTAAGGCAAAGGAGCCGATGATGTCCACGGACCTATTTCGCTCCCATTAACTGCGAGGACCTGCGATGTGTTGTGGCGTTGCCTGCGTGCTCGATTTCGCAGGGTAGGCTGTGCCCTGCCCCGGCGTCGCTTGATACTTCGAAGCGCACTTCGCCTGGACCTGTTCGGCGACGAAGCGGCCGTCGGGCATCAACTTCCCTTCCGCCAGAGCTTGCGCGCCGCCCTTGAATGTATCGGGCAGCGGAGAATCGCCGACGTAGCTGACGGGCAGGCTCTTGCCTTCCTCAGTTAGGGTGAAATCGATGCGGCCGGGGAGGTGTTTGATCGAGCCGTCCACGACATTGCCGCTGACGCGCATGCGTTGATGAAGAGCGGGGCCCTGAAGCGCGGACAATTCAGAAATGGTGTGGTAATACGTTTTGCTTTGCGAGGCTCCCACCCATCCCAGCCACACCAATGTTCCGATTATGATGACGGCACCGACAGAAAACTTCGTACGGGCGCTCATTCGAGGACTCCCAAAATCTATTGTTATAACCGCGAAGTTTATCACATTCGGTAAGGAGCGTCATAAAAGGTGCGAGTGGGGAATCAGGGTTCCGGGCTTGCGTTGGAAGGCAAGTCAATAGAAAAAGCAAAGCGGCGTCTAGCCGCCGCACTCCAAAAGGCACAAGGACAGTTTACGGCACGGCTGAAGCCGTGCCCTAACGCCGAAATGCAGATTCCCTGAGTGCGGCGGGCAAGCCGCCCCTACAAGGGCTTTCTATGTGCCGAGCTTGTTCTTGAGGCAGAAGAGCAATTCGGGGGAGAGTTCCGTGATATTCATTCCGGCGGAGACCATGAACTTGCAGCTCAAAATGGGCTTCGGCTGATCTTCGTCAGGGAGCTGGCAATTTACGCGGCAATACTGGCATTCCTGGTTCCAGCAGAAACGTCCGTACGGAATTGTTTCCGGGCTGATGAACTGGAAGCAGCGCAGGAGAGAATTGCGTTCCGGGACGAGAAAATTTTTCCCGAGAACGGTGATTTCGACCAGGCGTTCGTATGGACGAAAAACTTCTCCCGCCATTGCGGTGGCCGCAGCGTCTTTTTGGTTTTGTTCCATGGCCCTCACAGTAAGACACGGAAGAACGGCGGGCAACTAAGAGAATCAGGAACGTGTCCAAATCGCAAATGGGCGAAAAGGAATGGTCCCGGGGACGAATAAACTTCAAGGGCTGGAGTCTGTGAGGCAATTCGTACTACGGACCTCAGCGGCTAAAGCCGCATGGACTTTTGCGCTTTACGGCACGGCTAAAGCCGTGCCCTGACAAGGCCAGTTTTGCGGCATTGCTGGCCTTCGTGTGTCAGGGTAAAAAGTCGTGCCGTGACGCAAAACCGGCAAAGCCTCAGGTCAGTCCGACGCAAACGCGTCGGACGGGACCTGAGCTACAGCTTGCGTTACGGCATGGCTTCGTGTGTCAGGGTAAAAAGCTGGGCCCGGACGAAGACCGGAGGAATCAGAGGGAACTCTGAAGCGCGTCAGAGAGGGGCGTTACGGCACGGCCCTTCGTGCCCCGGGGAAGGCAAAGCGGCGGGCAGGCCGCCCGCACTCCAAGAAACCGCGACGCCTTCGTTGGCCCGGGCATGGTCGTCCGCTAGGAAAATTGCCCGGTCACGCGTCACAGCGGCAAGCAGGCTTTGCGTAAAGAGTATAAGGACGGGGCGCCCGCAAAAGCCGCAGAGCTTCAAAATGCGAAGCTCTGCGCTACAAAGGCAAAGCGGCGGGCAGGCCGTCCGCACTCCAAATGGACGGAGGTTCAGGTGCGGATCAGTTGGCGGTATTCGGCTTCCGATGACGCGGGCAACAGGACCCACAGGGTGTAAATTCCGAGGGCCGTGCCAAATGGAATGCGCCACAAAGAGAATATTCCCGCGACGATCGCGGCGATGCGTCCCCAGCTTTGGCGTTCGAGCAATCCCCACGCGGCGATGAATGAAAGCAGCGCCTGGAGCACAATAATTGTGGACGCGAAGGCGATTCCGCCGAGGATAAGTTTTTGGAGAGGAGAGCCTGCCGAAAATTCCGGCCCGACCGTCGTCAGCACGGAGGGGACAACCATTCTGCCGACGAACCACAGCCAGCCAACGCTGAGGGCTTGAAGGGCACCGGAGATCAACCAGAGAATGCCCACCACGCGAAGATGAGAATTCACGCGGTTGTCCGGGAGGGGGCGTACGTACACGGGCGGCGTTCCGGCGGATGGCACGGTTTGGTACGCGGCGGGAAGAGTTCGTCCGCAGTTGCTGCAGAAGCGCGCATCGGATGCCGCTTCCCTTCCGCATTGATCGCAGAACATGGTTCACCTCCACGCAAAATCGGTTTCAGTTGCCACTGCTAAAAGCTGTCGTATAGCTCTCGGCTGCGATGCGCGACCGGCCTCAGGGGCTGAAGCCCCTTGTAAGGAACTGCTTTTCGGCACGGCTAAAGCCGCGGCTTGACGCAAGACCGGCAAAAGCCTCAGGTCTGCCCGACGCAAGAGTGTCGGACGGGACCTGAGCTACAGGCTGCCAGAGCAAAAAGCTGTGCCCTGACGCAAGACTAGCTTTTCGGCGCGGCTAGCGTTCGTGTGTCAGGGTAAAAGGCCGCGGCTTGACGCAAGACCGGCAAAAGCCTCAGGTCAGTCCGACACAAGAGCGTCGGACGGGACCTGAGCTACAGTTGCCAGGGCGAAAAGCTGTCCCTGACGAAGAATGCAGCAAAAATCGCTTTCAATTGCCACGCTAGTTACAGATACGATTCAGGAGGTGAAAAAGTTTCAATGTGCGGCGGTTAGCCGGCGGGAATTGCCGGCGAGAAGCACTGACCCATGCGGCGGAATTTCTCGTAGCGATTCGCGATCAAGTCAGCATCGGAAGACTGAGATAGTTCGGCGAGAGCGCGGGTGAGGGACTCGTCGAGCAGGCGGGCTGTGGCATCGTGGTCGAGATGCGCGCCGCCTTCCGGCTCGGAAACAATTTCGTCGATCAATTTCAAGTCGAGAAGACCGGGAGCGGTGATTTTCAGGGCTTCCGCGGCGAGCTCAGCCTTTCCCGCGTCGTGCCAAACGATGGAGGCGCAGCCCTCCGGCGAAATCACGGAGTACACCGCGTTTTCGAGCATTATGACGCGGTCGCCGATGGCGACGGCCAGCGCGCCTCCCGAACCGCCTTCTCCGGTGATTGTCACCAGAATTGGAACCGGCAGGCGCATCATTTCGCGAAGATTTCGCGCGATGGCTTCGGCCTGGCCGCGTTCTTCGGCGTCGACGCCGGGATATGCGCCGGGCGTGTCAATGAAAACGAAAATTGGGCGGCGGAATTTCGCGGCGAGATTCATGGCGCGCAGAGCTTTGCGATAACCTTCCGGCTTTGCCTGTCCAAAATTGCGTGCGACGCGCTGGGTGGTGTCGTGGCCCTTCTGATGGCCGACAATCATCGCGGGCCGGCCGTGAAAATCGGCCATGCCGCAAACGATGGCCGGGTCGTCGGCAAAGGCGCGGTCGCCGTGAATTTCGCTGAAGCCCTCGAATAAGCGGGGAATGAGGTCGAGGGTATAGGGGCGTTGCGGATGGCGGGCCAGCTGCAGACGCTGCCAGGCGCTCATGTGGGTGTAAAATTCGCGCTTCAGCTCGGCCACTTCGCGGCGAAGGCGCTCGAGTTCCCTGGCCGCCTTTTCGTCGTTGGGCGCGAGGTGGACGAGCTCTTCGACATCGTGCTCGAGAGCTTCGAGTTCACGTTTCCGGCGCTTCGATTTCATATCGCCTCCCAAGCAAACGCAGCGCGGTTCTAGAGCTACCTCATCAGGCAGTCTTACGAAAGGAAAACTTGACGCTTTGCGCCGACGGGCGGGGATGAACCCCGCCCCTACGAAAACCAAGGCACACAGGCTGAAGCCTGCGCCACGCAAGGCGCGCGACTGCTAATTGCGCAAGACGGCCACGGAATCGGCGCCGCAGATCTGGCGCACGCGAGCGAACAGGTCGGGGGCGGGCTCGATTCCCTTCTCCGCTTCCAGAGTCGCCATCGTACCGTCGTCGGAGATCAATTCAAAGGCAACGCGGCAACGGCCCGGCCTCTCCGCCAAAACTTTTTGCAACTGGTCGAGCGTGCCGGTATCGACGGCGCGCAAATCGACGCGTACGCGCAACAAGCTGGGACTGCGATCGACAACTTTGTCGAGCAAGCGAATTTCAGTGGCGACGAAGCGCGTGCCGACTTCCTCGACATTGATGCGGCCGCGAACGAGCAGCGGCGTGGCGGGGCGCAGCAAGTGCTCGAATTTCTGAAACGATTCGGGGAACACGAGAACTTCCATACCTCCGGTGCGGTCCTGCAAGTTGCAGATGGCCCAGCGGGCGCCGCGTTTCGAGCGCATGGAACGCGTCTGCGTGATAATTCCCGCGATGGCAAGTTCTTCGCCATTGTGCCGAGCTTCGAGCGCGCCCAATTCCACCGTGCCCATTTCCTTCAAGCGGCCGGCATATTTATCGAGAGGATGGCCGGAAACGTAAAATCCGAGGACGGAATGTTCGCCGGCGAGTTGCTCATCTTCCGACCAGTCGTCCGCTTCGGGAAGAATGTTCTGCGCTTCATCGGTTGACATGCTGCTGGAACCAGACAGAAACAAACCGTGCTGGCCGACGGAGCGCTGATGATCCATCTTTTGGCCGTGTGCCATCGCGCCTTCAATGGCTTTCCACAAACGCGCGCGCGGAGCATTGAAGCAGTCCATGGCGCCGGCCTTTACGAGGCTTTCGAGAACTCTGCGATTCAGGAAGCGCGGCTCAATCGCGGAACAGAAGCCGTAAATATTGTGGAAATTTCCGCGCGCGGAGCGAGACTCGCAGATGGCCTTCGCGGTGTTTTCGCCGACGTTCTTGATCGCCGCCAGTCCGAAGCGAATGTCTTCGCCGACGGGAGTGAAATAAAGGATGCTCTGATGCACGTCGGGCGGAAGGACGCGAATGCCCATGCCGCGGGCTTCATTGATATATTTCACCACTTTTTCGGTGTTGCCGGCTTCCGAGGTGAGCAGCGCGGCGGTGAACTCGACCGGGAAATGCGCCTTTAGATATGCGGTCTGATAGGCGAGGAGCGCGTAGGCGCAGGAGTGCGATTTGTTGAAGCCGTAGCCGGCGAATTCGGCCATGAGGTCGAATATCTTTTCGGCTTTCTTGGCAGGAACTTTGCGCGCGGCGCAACCGGTTAAAAATTTCTCTCGCTGCGCGGCCATTTCCTCGCGCTTCTTTTTGCCCATGGCGCGGCGCAAAATGTCGGCTTCGCCAAGGGAAAATCCAGCGAGGCGGTTGGCAATTTGCATCACCTGTTCCTGGTAGAGGATGACGCCATATGTCTCCGACAGAATTTCCTCGAGGGCGGGCAAATCATAGGCGACTTTTTTCTTGCCGTGCTTTCGCGCGATGAAATCGTCGATCATGCCGCCTTGAATGGGGCCGGGGCGATAGAGCGCGTTGAGCGCCGTCAGGTCCTCGAGGCGCGTGGGCTGGTAGCGACGCAGAATTTCGCGCATGCCGTGCGACTCAAACTGGAAAATGCCGGAAGTATCAGCGCGGGCGAAAATCGCGTACGTCTGCTTGTCATCGAGAGGAAAATCAGCGAGCTTGATGTCGACGTTGCGATTTTGTTTGATGAGCAGGACGGCGTCATCGAGCACGGTGAGAGTGGTGAGGCCGAGGAAATCCATTTTCAGGAGGCCGATGCGCTCGAGGGCGTTCATGTCGTACTGCGTGGTGATTTCATCACGCGTCGAGCGATAGAGCGGGACGATTTCGGTGAGGGGACGGGGCGAAATCACGACGCCCGCCGCATGCGTGGAGGCGTGACGCGCGAGGCCTTCGAGGCGAATGGCCACTTCGACGACTTCGCGAACGCGTTCGTCTTTATCGCGCGCGGCGGCCAGCGGAGAGCCGGTCTTTAGGGCGTCTTCGAGGGAAATGTTGAGCTGATTGGGAACGAGCTTCGCGAGGCGGTCGACTTCGCCGTAGGGCACGTCGAGCGCGCGGCCGACGTCCTTGAGCGCGGCTTTTGCGGCCATGGTTCCGAAGGTGATGATCTGCGCGACGCTTTTCTCGCCGTACTTTTGGCGGACGTATTCGATCACTTCGCCGCGGCGGCGCATGCAAAAATCAATGTCGATATCCGGCATGGAGATGCGCTCCGGATTTAAGAATCGCTCAAAGAGCAAATCGTATTCGAGAGGGTCAACGTCGGTGATGCGCAGCGCGTAGCTCACCAGACTTCCCGCCGCGGAACCGCGTCCCGGGCCGACGGGAACGCCCTGCGCGCGGGCGTAACGGATGAAATCCCAAACGATCAAGAAGTAGCCGGAGAAGCGCATCTTCTTGATCATTTCGATTTCGTCAGAGAGGCGCTGCTCGTATACCGTGATGGGATAGCGCAAGCGATTCTCTTTGGCGAGGCGCTCGAGCTGCGGCAAGCGGTCCGCGAAGCCTTCGCGGACGATGCGCTCGAAGTACGAGTCGGTGGTGGTTCCCTCCGGCACTTGAAAGACAGGGAAAGGATTCTGGACGCGCTCGATTTTCACCTGGCAGCGCTCGGCGATGGCCACGGTGCGCAGGAGCGCGTCGGGCAGCTCGCCGAAGACCTGCGACATTTCCTCCGCCGTCTTGAAATAAAACTGGTCGGTGGCGAAGCGCATGCGATTCGTGTCGCTCATGGTCTTGCCGGTTTGAATGCAGAGCAATACTTCCTGTGCGTGGGCGTCGGATTTTGTCAAGTAATGACAATCGTTCGTGGCCACCAGGGGAATGCCGGTTTCTTTCGCCAGGCGAACGACGCCTTGATTGACGCGCTTGTCGACGTCGAGCCCCTGATCCTGAATTTCGAGGAAGAAATTCTGCTTGCCGAAGATTTCCTGCAAGCGGTAGGCGGATTTGCGAGCCTGGTCGTGGCGCTGCTCGAGCACGTGCTCGGTGACTTCTCCGCGCAGGCAAGCGGAGAGCGCGATGAGGCCGCCGCTGTGCTTGGCGAGGAGTTCGTGGTCGATGCGCGGCTTGTAATAAAAGCCGTCGAGGAATCCCGTGGAGACGAGTTGAATAAGATTGCGGTAACCTTCATCGTTCTCGCAGAGCAGCACAAGATGATTCGAGCGCTCTGCGTCCGCGCCCTTATTTTTGTGGCCGTCGGGCGCGACGTAAACTTCGCAGCCGATAATCGGCTTGACGCCGCATGTTTTCGCCTGGTGGAAAAAATTCGCGGCGGCGAAAAGATTGCCGTGGTCCGTGACGGCGACGGCGGGCATTTTGCGGCGCGCGGCTTCGGCGGTGAGCTCGCCGATTTCGCAAGCTCCATCGAGGAGAGAGTAGTCCGTGTGGAGATGCAGGTGAACGAAGTCCGAAGAATTCATGCCGTGACGTATTTTAGACCGATGCGGCGGATTTAGCTACGACCGAACGCGCGATCGAGTTTCGGGCCCGGTGAAACATTTTGCATCGTGCAGGAATAATTTGCGGGGATGCCGAGGGATTCTGCGAGTTTGTGGAGGCTGAACCTACGAACCTCAGCGGCTGAAGCCGCGTGGATTTTGTGGGCTTTACGGCACGACTGAAGCCGTGCCCTGACACTGCTTCGGGCCGAATCCGGAAGCAGATCCTCTGTTTGCCCGTCACCCGGCAACTGCGAAAGGCACAGCGGCGTCGAGCCGCCGCACTCCAAAAAAAAAGCTGCGAGCGAGACGTGCCGGGCCGGCTGACGATGCCGACCCGCCTCTGCAAAGGCGTCTCGACGAGCCATGCTTGTGTTCAGCGGCGAACGCGCTTTTTTGATTTTGACTTTGCGGTGTGGCGCGCGTGGTTCGTCGCCTTACGTGGCGCGGAGATTTTTTTAGCTTTGGACGCCGGCGGCTTCGAATGTTCGGCGCGAACGGGCTTCGCTCCGCCGGCCGGGCGGGATGCTGCGTCTGCCGGCTTCGCTTCGCTCGCCTTGGCAGCGCGTTTGGCTCCAGCGGCTTCCAGCGCGTTACCACGTTTCTTCTTTTCCTCTTTCAGTTTTTTCTTCGGCTCGTCCTTGATGCCGGCAAGCTGTTTCAGACGTTTTATGACGTCTTCGGGGCTGCGCACTTTTCCACGGAGTTGCAGGTCAAAGAACTGATCGAGGATTTTGTCGAATTTAGGCCCGCGCGGAACGCCGAGACTTTCCAATTCGGCGACGGGCGCGCCGAGACGCATGGGGCGCCATTTCTGGAGATAATTCCGGATTTTCGCGGCGGCCTTGGCGTTGCGAAATTGCGCGTCCATAAACACCAGCATTTCGGTGGGGGTTTGCGAGATGACCTGATAAGCATCGCGCGCGAGTTTGGTTTTACCGCCGCGGAGAAGTTGGAGGAGCTTCTTGGCCTCTTGAGGAAGATGGAGGACCTTCGCCGCCTCGGACGCGGGGACGTTGAGATTCTTAAGTATCGCGGCGGTGCGAGGCTCAAGCTTGCGAAATACGGAATAGAGTGTGGGAATGGCGTGACGCACGCGCAATCCTGCGGCGATGAATCCTTCGCGCGCCTTCGCCAGTCTGGACAAGCCTTCGTAATCGGGGCGCTTGCGTTGCAGTTTGGGATGAATCACAGCGAGCAAATCATTGGATTCCCAGAGTTTGAGGATTCCGGCCGCGTTTTCCTCGCGACCAACGTCCCAGACTTCTTTTCCGACTTCGCGACTGTCTATCGTTTCGTGAAGGCCGCGCTCGATGGCCAAATCGAACCATTCCTGGGTGCGTGGCTCCATCTTGAAGCCCATGCGCGCGCTGAAGCGCAAAGCGCGCAAAAGACGAATCGGCTGGTTGGTGAAGGCGTGAATGGACAGCGCGCGCACCTCGCGACGCTCCAGGTCCGCCAAGCCGTTTGTGGGATCGAGGAGCAGGCCGCGGGATGCCGGGTTCAGGGAAATGGCGACCGCGTTGATGGAGAAATCGCGGCGGCGCAGATCCTCCATGATGGTGGACCAGCGGATTTCGGGCTTCGCTCCGGGGCGGGCATAGACTTCGTCACGCGCGGCTGAAATCGAGCCGTCGACATCACCGGCAAAAATCAACTCGTAGTGGCGGAGACGTTCGTCTTCGATGATGACACGAGCGCCGCCCTTTTCGAGTTCGCGCACCATGCGCATGGGATTTCCCTCTACCGTGAAATCCAGATCGCGCAGCGGCATTCCGGAAATCAAATCGCGGACTGCTCCGCCAGCCAAATAAACGTTTGAGTCCTGGGCGCGCGCCAGTTCCTGCACACGCAAAAGCACGGCGCGCTGTTCGGGAGACAACCGGCTTTCCAACAGGTACATGTAGTCAGGCATGAACGATTCCGCCTCCTGCAAAATGCGAGGGCGCCGTTTCAGGGCGCGCCCCGGTGACGCTTAACGCAGTATCGAGTTCAAGTTTCAGGCCCGGGGATGATGCTGTTTATAAACTTCCTTCAAGCGTTCCTTTACGACGTGCGTGTAAATCTGGGTGGTGGAAATGTCGGCATGGCCGAGCATGAGCTGAACGGAGCGCAAGTCGGCGCCGCGCTCGAGCAGGTGAGTCGCGAAACTATGGCGCAGCATGTGCGGCTTCAATTTCAAGCGCAGACCCGCCTTTCGTCCATACTCCGCGAGTTTTTTCCAAAAGCCGATGCGGCCGATGCGCCCGCCGAAGCGGTTCAAGAAAACGTAAGGCGAGGTTTTATCCCTCAGCAGGGTTGGCCGGGCGCGCCGAACATACGTTTCGAGGGCGGCGATAGCCGTGCGGCCCATGGGGACCATGCGTTCCTTGTTTCCCTTGCCGATACAGCGCAGGCTGCCCGAGTCCATTTGAAGATCGCTGAGGCGGAGATTGACCAATTCCGAGACGCGAAGGCCCGTGGAATAAAGGAGCTCGATCATCGCTTTGTCTCTGGCGCCGATGGCGTGCCGTGTGTCCGGCTGCGCCAGCAAGCGGTTCACTTCGTCGGTGCTCAAGTGAGTGGGAAGGCGCATGCGGAACTTGGGCGTCTCGACGCTGACCGCGGGGTCCTCGAAAATGGCGCCTTCGATTTGCGCGAAACGGAAGAAGTGGCGCACGGCGACCAGATGACGCGCGACGGAGCGGCTGTCGAGTCCGGAGCGGTACAGAGTGGTGAGGAAATCAACGATATGGTCGCGGCTGATCTGTTTGAGGGTGCATCCGCGGAATTCAGCGAAAGCTTGGAATTTCCTGAGGTCGCGGCCATAGGCGAGAATTGTGTTCTGCGAAAGGCCTTTCTCGACTTTCAAATAGTTCAGGAAGGAGCGAACTAAGCTTTCCATTGGGTCACCATTTCCGGTAATGGGTCAGTTTGAATTTCGAACCCTTGTGTCACGATCAAGAAAATTCAAACTGACCCGCTACTCCATTTTCACCCGTGTTGATTTCATGCCGTGTCGTGGCGTCATGCGGCCACGCGATCCGCGCGCCGAAGGACGCTGTGAAGTTCCGCCAGTTCTTCGCACCGGAGCAGCCACGCCAGGGCGAGATAGAGGCACGTTGCACCTAAGATTGCAGCCGCGAGCAAGCCGATGCGGGGAAGAAGGTGGGTATACGAGGCGAAATTCGCGTAGCGCAAAAATGCGGCGCATCCCAATCCCATCGCCACGGCAGCAGCGGCGGTCTTTGCCAGCGATACGAGCACGCCGGCAAAGCCCAATTGGCCGAAGCGCTTGCGAAAAATCCAGAGCAGGGCGAAGAAATTGAAATAGGCGGCGCTGGAAGTGGCGAGCGCGGGGCTGCCGTTGTAAAACACGCGGAAGAATAAAAGCAAGAAGATGAGATTCAAGACGAGGTTAATCGCGAGCGCGTATCCGGCGACGACAACGGGCGTCCTGGTATCCTGCGTTGAATAGAAGAGCGGCACAACCATTTTGACGGCCGCAAATGCAGGGAGACCGAGCGCGTAATAGAGGAGGGCGCGGGTGGCAAGCGCCGTAGAGGCGGCGACGAATTTCCCGTGCTCGAAGAGCACTTGAATGATGGGCGTGCGAAGCAGCACCAGTCCCACTGCGGCGGGAATAGTGATGAACGAGACCAGACGCAATGAAAATGTGAAGGTTTTCTTCATTTCGTCAAGCTGCTGGGAGGCGGCCTGGCGCGACATGATGGGGAGAATCACCGTGGAGATCGCAATGGCGTAACTTCCGAGCACCAGCTCCATGACGCGCTCGGCGACGTACAACGAAGTTACGCTTCCCGACGGCATGCGCGAGGCCGTGGCAAATATCGTGTCGACAAAAAAGTTGATCTGGTAAATTCCGATGCCGACGAAGCCGGGAACAAGCAACTTGCCCACCTGACGGACGCCGGGGTCGCGGAAGCTGATGCCGAAGTCGAATCGCATTCCCCGCCGCACCAGCGAGGGCACTTGAACCAAAAACTGCAAAACGCCGCCGATCAGTATCCCGGCAGCGAGAGCGACGGCGGGGTTCCGGTAAGATACCGGCGCCCACTTCATGATGGGCTTGTAGACAGCGCCGACGGAAAACAGAATGACGGAGAGATTAAAAAGGATGGGAGTGGCGGCCGGGACGGCAAATTCATGGAACGAATTCAAGATGGCCATGGCGACGGCGGCGAGTGCGACGAAAAACAGGTAGGGGAAGATGAGCCGGTTCAGGTATACGGCGAAAGCCCAATGAGCCTGTCCCGGGCCGAACATCGTGAAGGCGCGAACGATACATTTTGAGAACACGACGCCGAGGATAGAAATTACGCCGGCGACCAGCGCGACCGTCCAGAAAATGCGGTTGGCGAAGCGCCAGATGGTGCGTTCATCGCTGTCTTTCAGATAACGCGCGAATACGGGAATGAAGGAAGCCGAGAGCGAGCCTTCTCCTACCAAACGCCTGAAAAGATTAGGGATACGGAATGCCAAGATGAAGGAATCCGCCGCAACCGAAGTACCCAAGAGCAGGGTGATGCGCTGATCGCGAATATAGCCGCAGATCCTGCTGATGAGAGTAATCAGGGTGATGACGGAAGCGGACTTAAGAATCTGCCTCTTTTCAGTCAAACGGCAGCAGCTCCGTTCCTAACCCTTTAATAAACAATGAGTTGACAACTTAGGATGGCAACAATAACATACACGCTTTCGTTTCGCAAGACCTTTCAAAAGAGGGGAGTTGTCTCAGTTTGAATTAATGTTCTCGGTGAAAAGCGGAATCACAACGTGCGGGGAGCAGAAACATGAGCAATGAATGGTTCGCGCGGCCGGTGCTGTTCGTAGCGGACATCGACAGGTCCGTGGATTTTTACGTCAAGCAGCTCGGGTTCACACAACCGTGGCGATATGAAGAGGAGGGGAAAACGTGGGTCGCACAGGTAGACCGGCGGGGCTGCGAACTCATTCTCTCTTCCCAATGGCCCGATAAAGTGGGCAAGGGCCTAATGTTCATCTCGCTCGATGTCGGCGTGCTGGATGCCTTGCGCGCGGAGCTGGAAGGGCGCGGCGTGGATGTGAAGGACGGGCAGTGGGGCTACCGGCTCATGGTCATCGCGGACCCTGACGGCAACGAGCTCTACTTCCCCTACCCGACCGAAAACCGAAATTCAAACTGAGGCATTACCCAAAAGAGGCTCTGTGGCGGCGAAAAAACGCACTTCGGCGACGACGCATAAGAAAGTAGTGGTGCTGATGCTCGACGGCTCACGTGCGCAGGGTTATTTGAACGCCAGCGACCTGGGCCAGCAGGAGAACGTTGAGATCCTGACCAGCGAGGGCGAGTATCAGACGGTGGAACTGTCGAAGATTAAGAGCATCCACTTCGTTCGCGAGTTTCGGGAGGACTTCGAGCCGGAACGAAAAGCGTTTCTGAGCCGGCCGAAGCTGGATGGATTGTGGGTGAGGCTTCGCTTCCGCGACGATGACGTGCTCGAGGGGATTGTTGCCAACGACCTGCTCGACCTGCTGGTGAACGGAGTGCGGCTGACACCTCCCGATCTGCACGGCAATAGTCTATGGATTTTCATTCCGCGGACGGCGCTGGCGGAAATGAAGGTATTAGGGGTGGTGGGCGTCGCGCGTCGCCAACCCGCAGCCACCGCCGCCGACACACAGTCCAAACTGTTCAGTGAGTAACTGCGTTTCCCGTCCGCAAATTGCTTGCTCGTTTCGAAGCGTCGAGTTGATGTACATTTTCAGCGAAAAAATCGCAAGACGGGCGGGAGGACACCAATGAAACTGGGAGAAATCGCCGCGCGGTTGAAATGCGCTCTGGAAGGCGACGCCGAAATCGAGATCAGCGGGGTGGCGGGGATTGAGGATGCGCAGCCGGGGCAACTTACTTTTTTGGCCAACCGACGCTACCGGAGCGCGGCGTCAAAAACGCGCGCTTCCGCGATCATCGTGCCACGGAAAGAAGAAGGGCTGACGCCGGCCTGCCTGCGCGCGGACGATCCCTATCTGACGTTTGCGCACGCCATAGAGCTTTTTTACAGCGCGCCGCATTACTCCCCGGAAATTCATACGAGCGCGGTGGTTGCGAAGTCCGCCAACATCGGCGCCGGCGCGCACATCGGCCCTTACTGCTTTGTGGACGAGGACGTCACAATCGGCGCGAATGCGGTGCTGCACAGCTTCGTGAGCATTTACCGCGGGGCGCGCATCGGAGACGATTTTTTCGCGCATAGTCATGTGGCGGTGCGCGAAGGTTGCCAAATCGGGCATCGCGTGATTTTGCAGAACGGCGTGGTGATCGGAGGCGACGGCTTCGGATTTGCGCGCGAGCATGACGGACGATGGTACAAGATTCAACAATCGGGGATTACGATTGTGGGCGACGATGTTGAAATCCAGGCGAACAGCGCGATAGACCGCGCCACGGTGGGCGAAACGCGCATCGGACGCGGCACGAAAGTGGATAACCTGGTGCAGGTGGGGCACGCGTGCACCGTCGGCGAAGACACGCTGCTGTGCGGACAGGTGGGACTGGCAGGCTCGACCGTTGTCGGCAACCGGTGCATTCTGGCGGGGCAAGCCGCGTGCGCGGGACACTTGCACATGGGCGATGGCGCGATATTGACGGCGCAGAGCGCGGTTTCGCACGACATTCCGGCGGGGGCGACTTACTCGGGATCTCCTGGTATAGAAAATAAAGTTTGGCTGCGGGCCGTGGCGATTTTTAATCACTTGCCGGAATTGCAGAAAACGGTGCGGGAGTTGGAGCGCGAGGTGGGGCAACTTCGCGGTAAAGCGAAGAAGTAATTCGCGCGAAACGGCGGGACGCTGTTTAGGCTTCGCGATTACATTGGTTTGGCGAGTCCTGCGGCGACAGCTTCCTGGACGCGGGCGAGCAACAACTCGCGTTCTTCCATCGTATAGGCCGTGCTGTCAATGGCGGGAGCGAAACGAATCAGAATTTCGCCGGGGATTGTTGCAAGCGTTCCTTTGGGCATTCGTTCGCGGCTTCCGAGGATCGATACGGGGACAACGGGGACGCGACCCTGAATTGCCATCACGAATGTTCCTTTCTTGAATGGCTTGAGTTGACCGTCTTTGCTGCGCGTGCCCTCCGGAAACACGACGAAGGAAATGCCCTCGGTGAGAAACTGAACGGCCTGGTCGATACTTGCGATGGCAGCGTCTCGGTCGCTGCGGTCAACGGCGACAATTTTTCCCAGGCGCAGGGCTGTGCCGACGATCGGGACATTGAAGACTTCCCTTTTTGCCAGGAATGAAATCCTGCGTGGTATGGCGATCAGCGCGGCGGGCGGATCAACATTGCTGACGTGATTCGCCGCAAATATGCAAACGCCCGGAGGAATATTCTGGAGGCCTTCTGTTCGGACGCGGAGTCCGGCGAGACGCATGGAAACGCCGATGCCCCACTTGCCGGCGCGAAAGAGAAAATCGCTGGTGCTGGTGAGAAGAGAATATGCGATGACCGGCAGACCGGCGAACACGATGTAGAGTCCGAGGAACGTTACGGCAATGGAGGTGCGAATCATTGCGCGCGCAGAACGCGAGTTCGATGGTTTGCGAAAATTGCAAAGCTACGCATCATTCGAGTGGGCTCTATGGCGAATTCCTTTCAGGCGCGCTTCGGGGGTTGAAGCCCGTGAGTCTTAATGTTGGAGGCAAGGAGTCTGTGTGGCAAGCCATAGTACGGACCTCGGTGGCTAAAGCCGCGTCAATTTTGGGGCCTTTTACGGTACGGCCGCCCTTCCTGCGTCAGGGTAAAAAGCCGTGCCCTGACGAACAGCGCAGACCGGACAGGCGCGGCTGCCCTTCCGGTATCAGGGTAAAAAGCTGTGGCCTGACGCGAAACCGGCAAAGCCTCAGGTCAGTCAGACGCAAGAGCGTCGGACGGGACCTGAGCTACAGCGAAAAGCGCGCAGTTAAAGTATGTGCCACTGTCGAGGCTGCGCTAATTTGTGGTGCCGCTAAGGATTCCGTCGCGAATTTGTTTTTGCTTCGCGTTCGCGCCGGGAATCTCCGAAATCGAATAAGTTTCCACCGTTTGCTCGCCGAGGGTCAAAGAAATTTCGCGCTGACCGGCGTTGCGGGCGATTTGTAATTTCACGGTTTCGCCGGGCGCGTGAGATAAGAGCCATCGCTGCGCGAATCGCGGGAAGGGCTGGCCGTCGAGCTTCACCAGGAAGTCGCCGGCTTGCAGTCCGGCCTGCTGCGCCTGGCTGCCGGGAGTGACGGAGGCGATTTGAAGCGGGCCGCCGCGTCCACGCGATACTTCGAACCCGAAATCGGCGATTGACTGTTGCTGCTTTGTGGCTGTGAGTCCGGCGATGTGAAGCAAATCGTCGTAGGGAATATCGCCGGCGCCCGCGACATATTTCGCGAAGAAATCCTTGAGGCTTCGGCCAGCGACCTTCTCGGCTTCCTGCTCGACACCAGCGCTGTCGTCGTAGAAGCGGCCGCGATGGGCGTAATCCTGGTCCATGGCACGCAATACGTTGTCGAGAGATTTGCGATTGCCGGTGGCGTCGCGAATTTCGAGATCGAGCAGCACGCCGAGGATTTGGCCTTTGTTGTAGTACGAAATGCTGACGCCCGGGCGATCGTAGTAATCGTATTTGTCGAGCCATGTGTCGAGGCTGGACTCCTCGGCGCTTTGCCAGCGATGCGCGGGGCGGGAATCGAGCGCGGTGAATTGCCGAGCGAGGTCCTCGTAAAACTGTTCGTGATTCCACAGGCCGGTGCGCACCATGGTGTATGCGGCATACGTGCTGGTGACACCCTCGGCGAACCACAAGGCGCGCGTCCACATCTCTTTCGTGAAATCGACGGGCTGGAGCGTTTGCGGGCGGATGCGCTTTACATTCCACAGGTGAAAAAACTCGTGCGCCGCGACGTTTGCAGCCGTGTCGGCGGAAGGCATCGCGATGGCGGTGCAATTCGCGTGCTCCATTCCACCGCCGCCCGCTTCCGCGAATGAGCCGAAATGAAAAATGAACATGTACTCGTGAAACGGAACATCGCGCATCATTCCTGTTTCGTAGGAAACTATTTTGCGCAGGACGCCGGTGAGCCGCTGCTGATCCCAATCTCTGCCGTCAACCACTACGCGGAAATGCGCGCCGTTGGCGTCGAATTGAAACTCGCGGAATGCGCCGATTTCGGCGGGGGCGTCGACCAGCGCGTCGTAACTTGGCGCGGCGAATGCGTTCGCGGACTTTCCCGCGGGTAATTCCTCGGCGATGCGCCAATTGGCGGGCAGGTCGATGTAGCTGACTTCAGATTCTTCAGCACGGCGCGACGGAATGTAGAAAAGGACTTCGGCTAAGTTCAGGAATGCGTGATGTGCATTGAGTTGAGAGGAGAACGGGCCGGGGTCGTCCCAATAGTTGTCATATTGAATCGTGACCGTGCCTAAATCCGTTTGCGAGTTTTGCGGAGCCGTGATTCGCCAGGTTTGCTTGTCGAGTTTGACGACGTGAAGGGGCGCGCCGGCTGCGTCGGATGACGCTTCGCTGGCTTGCACGTCGGTGACGCGATAGGCGAAGTCGCGAATGTCGTACGTGGCGTTCCATGCGGGCATGGCGACGATGAGCTCGCGGCCTGCGTTGGGCACAGTCATGGTGACGTGGAAGCTGTGCTGGTCGGGATGCGCGAGCGAGATTGTGTATTGAATTGTAGCGGCGGCGGCGTGCTGCGGCAGGAAAAATATCGCGAAGGCAATTGGCACGAGCCGGAAATAAATGGCTCGCGATCTTGGACGACCGGCCTCAGGGGCTAAAGCCCCAATAAAGGCGGGCCCTTTCGGCACGGCTGAAGCCGTGCCCTGACGAAACGTGAATTCGCTTGACGGCACGGCTGCCCTTTTTGCGTCAGGGTAAAAAGCTGCGCCCTGACGAACCTCAGTTATGACACAGTTAGGAGTCACGATTTGTGCGCTGCTGTTCCCTTCCCCAGGATTTCGGCCAAGCGGGCGCAGAGGCCGTCGAAGCTGCCGTTTGACATGACGAGCACAAGATCGCCGGAGACAAGTTGCGATGACAAAAATTCCGCGATTTCGTTCGCTGATTCGAGCGCGCGCGCGGGTTTGCCGAGTTTGCGAATTTTTGCGGTGACGTATTCGGGATCAAGGCGCTCGTCGTCAGACAAAAGTTGCGCGCGATTCACGGCGCCGAGGACCGCGCCATCGGCGGTTGCGAGCGCGGCCGCGAGGTCGTCTTGAAAAATGCGACGGCGCATGGTGTTGGAGCGCGGCTCGAAGGCGACCCATAATTTGCGCTCCGGCCAGCGCGAACGCGCGGCCTCAATGGTGGCGCGAATGGCGGTGGGATGATGTGCAAAATCCTCGACGATCAATACGCCGGCGACTTCGCCTTTGATGTCCATGCGGCGGCGCACGCCCTGGAATTTCGCGAGCGCCGCTTCGATTGCTTCGCATTCCACGCCGCGCACGAAAGACATCGCGACGCAGGCGAGGGCGTTCATCACGTTGTGGCGTCCGGCGAGCGGAATGCGAATGTGCGCGGCTTCCTTGCCGTGATAGGCGGCGCGAAAATGCGTCATGCCCTCGCGCCATTCGACATCGCCCGCGTACCAATCCATTTGCGGCGCTAGCCCGTATTTTTCGACGGCGCAAAATGCTTTCTCCGTGCAGGCCACCAAGTTCGGAGCTTCGCCCCACACGAGGATTCTGCCGCGGCGCGGAACGAGATTCACGAGGCGGCGGAATTGCAATTCGATGGCGGCCAAGTCGGAGTAGATATCCGCGTGGTCGAATTCGAGCGAAGTCAAAATCAATTCGTCGGGATGATAGTGCAGGAATTTGGGGGCCTTGTCGAAATACGCGGAATCGTATTCGTCGCCTTCGATGATGAATTCCTCGCCACCGCCGAGTGCATAGCTTTTGTCGCCGAAATTCGGCAGCACGCCGCCGACAAGAAAATCCGGATGGCGGTTTGCGGCCTGAAAAATCCAGGACAGCATCGCGGTGGTGGTGGTCTTACCATGCGTTCCGGCAACCACGATCGAAGTGTGGCCGGGCAAGAACAATTCTTCGAGCGTCTGCGGCATGGACCAGTACGGAATCTTTTCGTCGAGCGCGGCCTCGAGTTCCGGATTGCCACGCGAAATTGCGTTGCCAACGACAATTAAATCAGGGACTGGTTTGAGATGCTCCGCGCGAAAGCCTTCGTTCCACGGAATTCCGAGCGCGGAGAGCAGCGTGGAGGCGGGCGGATATACGTTCGTGTCCGAGCCGGTTACGGTGTAGCCACGCTCCTTCAACATGCCCGCAACCGGGGCCATTGCGGCGCCACCGATTCCGAGCAAATGAATGTGCCGGAGGGTTTGTTTCAGGAGCGTCGTGACTTTTCCCCTCGCTTGGTCTGATGCTGCGGGCCGGCGCACGCGGGCTCGAGAATCTCAAGACGTCCGCTGCCGTGGGCCACTACGCGGGCCTTGACTCCCAACGGAATCGTGAGCATCGGGCGCGCTGTGTGGCCGACCGGCGCTCCCCATACGACCGGAATTTTGAACGGCTCGATGATTCTTTCAAACACGTCGCGCACGGATGTGTTTCCCGGTGGCACCTCGCATTCCGGAAATTCGCCGAGAACCATTCCGCGCACGCCTTTCAATTTGCCAGCCTGTCGCAAGTGTATCAGTGCGCGATCGACCTGGTACGGCTTCATGCCGCGATCTTCGAGCAGCAAAATCGCGCCACCGGTTTGAATTTCCCACGGCGTGCCGAGAGTGGCTTCGACCAGGGTGAGGCATCCGCCCGTCAGTGTGCCTTCGGCCTGGCCGAAGAAAAGAGTTTCACCGCGAAGATCGATTTTCCACGGATGGCTCGTTTGCGTGAGCGCTTGCTGAAAGGATTCGGAATCGTAGCCGCCGGCGACATCCGCGCCCTTGTCGAATCCCGAGGCGATCATGGGGCCGTAAAAGCTGACCCAACGTTTTTTACGCCACAAAAATAATTGCAGCAGCGTGATGTCGCTATAGCCGACGAGCGCCTTCGGCGATTTCAGGTTGCGCGTTTCCAAACGGTCGAGCAAATACGAGGAGCCGTAGCCGCCACGCGCGCAAATTACGGCGCGAGATGCGTTTTCCTCGAGTGCGCGGGATAATTTCGCCAGGCGCTCTTCGGCGCCTCCGGCAAAATAGCCCTGCCGCGCGAGAACGCGCGGGTCCCACCGCGCTTCGTAGCCCAGGCGCTCCAATTCCTCGCAGCCTTTGCGCAAGGGCGCTTCGTCGACGGGACTGGCGGGCGCGACGATTCGCACAGTGTTTCCGCGTTCGAGCGGCGGCGGCTTGACGACAGGTGGCATGTGCCGTTAGGGAGCATAGAAAACTTCCGGAGGGGAGTCCAGCGAGACAAATGCGGGGCGCATCGGATTAGTTCACTCTCGAACCAGTAATTCGAACGAGACGCTGCAAGGAGGGGCTAAGTGTCGCGCTGAAACTCCGCGGAGACGGTTTCGCAACGGGCGGGGAGGAGACTTAATCGGCGCATCAGTTCATGTTCCTGCGGAGCGCTGACTTCCGCGTCGAATTCGATTACGGATTCCTCACCTGTACGGTGCAATTCGGAGTGCTGAATTGGGATTTTCATGTCCTGGAAAATTTCACGCGCGCGCTTCATCACGGCGTCGCCGTGGGCGGCGGTCAATCGAAACGTGATGAGATGAGTTTTGATTCCGAGGCGCACTTCAGCCCATCCGAGCGTCGTCAGGGACACCAGGATCAAGGCGGTGGCGAAGATCGAAGTGACGTACATACCCGTGCCAACGCCCATTCCGACGGCTGCCGTGGCCCACACGGTAGCGGCGGTGGTGAGTCCCACGACGTTGCCGCGTTCGCGCAGAATAACGCCGGCGCCAATGAAGCCGATTCCGGCGATGATTTGCGCCGCGATGCGCGTGTGATCGTCTTCCGGATGCGTGGCGGCGACGTAAGAAATAATCATGAAGAAGCACGCGCCCATGCAGATCAGAATGCTGGTGCGCAGGCCGGCGGCTTTGCGATGCACTTGGCGTTCGAGGCCCACCACGCCGCCAAGCGCCGCGGAGAGCAAAAGCTTTCCCGCAATCGTATAAGTTAAATCAATCGCCATGACGAGCCATTCGCGCGGGTGATTCTACTACAGTCGCTGAACCCCAATCGAATACGGATAACAATTCGCGCAGCGCCGGGGGAGAAGACAAAAAAAGCGGCGTAAAGCAGCCCCTACAAAAGCAAGGCGTATGCTTTTAAGCGGCCTGTTAGAGCCTTATGTGCATCATGCGCACGAGTGCGCGGGCGCGCGATTCGACTTCGCGGCGTTTGACTGTGCGGAGGCGCTCGACGCCGAGCTTCTCGACGGCAAAGCTGCCGAGCACCGAGCCGTAGACCATCGCGCGGCGCAGCGAGAGGTGATTCGCTTGCGCATGTCCGGCGAGATAGCCCATGAAGCCTCCGGCGAAGCTGTCGCCGGCGCCCGTGGGGTCGTGGACTTCTTCGAGCGGATAGGCCGGGACGGCGACGATCGAATCGCGATGAAACATCATCGAGCCGTATTCGCCGCGCTTGATGACGAGCGCCTTTGGTCCCATGCGCAAAACAGTTCGCGCCGCGCGGAGCAAATTGCTCTCTTCCGCGAGCTGGCACGCTTCTTCGTCATTGATAAGGAGCGCGTCGATTAGCTTGAGAGTCTTTTCGAGTTCGGCGCGCGCGCCCGAGATCCAGTAATTCATCGTGTCGAGCGCGACGAGTTTTGGGCGGCGGCGCATCTGCTTGAGGACGTTGCGCTGGAGTTGGGGATCAATATTGCCGAGGAAAACGAACGACGAATCTCGATAGGCCTCGGGCAATTTTGGCTGGAAGGCGGCGAAGACGTTTAAGTCCGTGCGCAGCGTTTCACGGGTTCGCAAATCGCTGCTGTAGCGTCCGGCCCAGAAAAAACTTTTGCCCGGGGCACGTTCGAGGCCCGCGAGGTCGATTTTCCGTCCGTGAAATACGGCTTCGTCTTTGGCGGTGAAATCGTCGCCGACCACTCCCACGAGGCGGACGGGCGAAAGCAGCTCCGCTGCGAGCGCGAAGTACGTGGCCGCGCCGCCGATGGTCCGCTCCGTTTGGCCAAACGGCGTCTCGATGGCGTCGAACGCAACAGAACCTACAACAAGTAAAGACATTTGAACTTCCTCTCGTGGTCAGGAAATATATTTGCCGATGATGGGCGCGAGCCGGCGCTTCGCCGACGTGGGAATCAGCTTGCGGTCGGTGAGAATCGCATGCGCGAGGGCCGAACCGCACTTGCAGTTGCGCGCGTCCGGCAAAGTGCGCACCGTTTCGCGAATCACGCGCTGGACATTGGCGGCGTTTTTGTTGAGATTGGCGATAATGTCGCGCACCGAGACGGAAGCGTGATCGGGATGCCAGCAATCGTAATCGGTGATCATGGCGACCGTGGCGTAGCAAATCTCGGCTTCGCGCGCGAGCTTGGCCTCCGTTAAATTCGTCATGCCAATCACATCGAAATGCGACTGGCGGTAAAAATGGGATTCCGCGAGCGTGGAGAATTGCGGGCCCTCCATGCAAACGTAAATTCCTTTTCCGTGCGCTTTCACATTCGCGTGCGCGCACGATTCGACGAGCGACCTGGCCAGTTCGGTGCAGGTGGGCTTGTCGAATCCGACGTGCGCCACGATTCCGTCGCCGAAAAATGTGGAGATGCGGGCGCGCGTGCGGTCGAAAAACTGGTCGGGAATCAGAAATTCGAGCGGCGGCAAATCCTCGCGCAAAGAGCCGACGGCGCTGACCGACAAAATGCGCTCCACGCCGAGAGTTTTCATCGCGTAAATATTCGCGCGATAATTGATTTCGCCGGGGAGCAGGCGATGACCGCGGCCATGGCGCGCGAGAAAGGCGACGCGCTTCCCTTCCAGCGTGCCAATGACAAATGCGTCGGAAGGGTCGCCGAAAGGCGTCTTTACGCGCACTTCACGCGTGGCGCTGAGGCCGGCCATCGCGTAAAGGCCGCTGCCGCCGATGATTCCGATGCGCACATGCTCGTTTGTTGCGCGGTTTTTCGCTTTTTGTTTTTTGGCCATTCATTCACCGTCCCACTTTTGTGGAATATTGCGTACGAAAAGCAAAGCGGCGTCGAGCCACCGCACTCCAAGAAACAAGGATCGGGCACCCGCAAAGGCCGCAGAGCTTCAAATTGGAAAGTCTGCGCTACAAGGGCAAAGCGGCGTCCAGCCCGCCACGGCGGGCAGGCCGTGCCCTGACACGGCCCGCGCAGTCGTCAGACGTCTCTGAAACATGTCCTAGTCGAGTTGCGCGGGCTCCGCTTCATAATTCCCATTGCGTTCGCGCAAATAGGCGGCGCGGACCGCAGCGTCATGCGCAAAGAGCGCGAGCCAGCCGTTTTTTGCAATTTGCGGCAACCATTTCTTTCGAGTCTCGAGCGTGGTGAGCGGAAACAGGTCGAATCCCATGATCCACGCGAGCGGAAGATGCGCGGTGGTCGGCACGAGGTCGGCGAGAAATACGGCAGTCTTGCCGCCGCCCTCGAGTTTGACGCACTGCATCGCGTGCGTATGTCCCGGCGCGACGAAAACGCTGACGCCTGGGACGATTTCGGCGTCGCCTTCGAGGAGTTGCCACTGGCCTGACTCTTCCAGCGGCAAATAATTTTCCGGCAGGAAACTGGCGCGGTCACGCTCCGAGGGATTTTTCGCGTGCTCGAAATCTTTTTTCTGCACAACGTAGCGCGCATTCGGAAACGTGGGCGCTGCTTTGCCGTTAACGATGCGCGTGTTCCATCCGCAATGGTCGAAATGCAAATGCGTGTTGATGACAATGTCTACGTTCTCGGGCTTCACGCCATGCGCGGCGAGTTGCTCGCGGAATCTGGGCGAGCCTTCGAGGGCGTAAATGTTGCGTTTCTTGGCGTCCCATTTATCGCCAGCGCCTGTCTCGACGAGGATTGTTTTTCCCGCGGCGCGAATTAAAAGGCAATTCATGGCCAGCACGATGCGATTGCGGTCGTCGGCCGGCGACTTCTTCTCCCACATCGGCTTGGGCACGACGCCGAACATCGCGCCGCCGTCGAGGCGCAGGGTGCCGTCATTTAGTACCACGAATTCCAGGTCTCCGAATCTCAATTTGGCCTCCGAACTATTGCTTGCAATAGCGCCGTGGACTGCGGAGTTTCCCCGCAGGAAAGGCAAAAGCAGATCCCTCGTCGCGTGGCTCCTCGGGATGACACGGTGACATTGGTGAAGGTTTTCATTTGGGCGCGGACAATCCGGCGCGATTGAGCATTTCGTTTACGGCGGAATAGGGATCGCGCTTGCGCTCGGCGACTTCCGCCGCCAAGGAGTCGAACGCGCCGTCGCTCGCCAGTTGATCGACAACGCGGCGCACCAGGCGTTCGCGGAGCAAATTCAAGAGGCGCTCGCGCCACAAAGCGACTTCTTTCGTGCGGCGTTCATTTTGTCCGTGAAAGTGTTGGCGAAAATGCTCGATCTGGCGCGAGAGTTCCTCGATGCCTTTATTCTCGGTGGCGATTGTGAGCACGATGGGCGGTTTCCAGCCGTTGCGCTCAGGCACGAGCTGCAAAATCGCGCGAAGCTGCTGCTCGAAACGATCCGCGCCTTCGCGATCGGCTTTGTTCAGGACAAAAATATCCGCGATTTCCATGAGGCCAGCTTTGAGATTCTGCACATCGTCGCCCATTCCGGGGACGAGGACGACAAGCGTGCAGTCCGCTAGGCGCGCAATTTCGACTTCGCCCTGGCCAACACCCACCGTTTCGACGAGGACATATTTTTTGCCGGCGGCGTCGAGCAGAAGCGCGGCGTCACTGGTCGCTTGCGAAAGTCCGCCGAGAGAACCGCGCGTGGCCATCGAGCGAATGAAAACGCCGCTGTCGGAGGCGTGGCCTTGCATGCGAATGCGATCGCCGAGAATCGCGCCGCCCGTGAACGGGCTTGACGGATCGACGGCGATCACGCCGACGGTTTGCTTTTGCGCGCGATAGAACGCCGCCATGCGGTCTACGAGCGTACTTTTCCCCGTGCCGGGCGCGCCGGTGATGCCGATGCAATAGGAATTTCCCGTGTGCGGGAAAAGCCGGCGCATTAAATTCTCGGCTTCGCCCGTGCGATTCTCAATTTCCGTCATGGCGCGAGAAATGGCGCGCATATCGCCCGCGCGCACCTGCTCAACCCACTGATTGGTGTCGATGGAAGGTGTGGAGGCCACGGGCATCGATGCGCGCTCTAGCCTTTTCCCAGAAGCTGGCGTGCGATGACGAGGCGCTGAATTTCGCTGGTGCCTTCGCCAATGGTGCAGAGTTTCACGTCGCGATAATATTTTTCCGCCGGATAGTCCTTGATGAAGCCGTAGCCGCCGAAAATTTGCACCGCTTCATTTGCGACGCGCACGGCGACTTCCGCGGCAAACAATTTCGCCATGCTGGATTCGCGCGTGAAGCGGACGCCTTCGCCGCCGTCGCGGCGGGATTTGTCGGCGAGATACGCCGATTGCCAGACGAGGAGGCGGGCGGCTTCGATTTCCGTAGCCATGTCAGCGAGCTTGAACTGGATGGCCTGAAATTCGCTGATTGCCTTGCCGAACTGCTTACGCTGCTTGGCGTATTTTACGGCCGCTTCGTAAGCGCCCTGCGCCATTCCCAAGGCGAGTGCGGCAATCGAGATGCGCCCGCCGTCGAGAACTTGCAAGCTGTTGATGAAACCTTCGCCTTCTTTGCCGAGAAGATTTTCGGCGGGCACGCGGCAATCGCTGAAAATAACTTCGGAGGTGTCGCTGGCGCGCATGCCGAGTTTGTTTTCTTTCTTGCCGGGGCGAAATCCCGGCGTGCCCTTCTCGATGATAAACGCGGAGATGCCGTGCTGTTTTTTCGCGGTGTCCGTGACGGCCATGGCGACGCAGACTTCGGCGTAATGGCCGTTGGTGGTGAAGGTCTTGGAACCGTTGAGGACCCAGCCGGCATCCTTTTTTGCCGCGACGGTGCGCGTGCCGCCCGCGTCGGAGCCGGCGCCGGGCTCGGTGAGCGACCAGCATCCGAGTTTTTTGCCCGTGGTCAAGCCCGGCAAATATTTTTGCTTCTGCTCTTCCGTGCCGAATTTGTAGATGTGATTCGAACAGAGCGAATTGTGCGCGGCGACGATGAGGCCGACGGAGCCGTCGACACGCGATAATTCCTCGATGACGATGGAATATTCGAGATAGCCGAGGCCGGCGCCACCATATTTCTCAGGGAAAATAACGCCGAGTAATCCCATTTCGCCGAGCTGAGGAATGATTTCCGCGGGAAATTTGGAGGCTTCGTCCCACTCCATCACATGAGGAGCGATTTCCCCTTCGGCGAATTCGCGAACGGTGCGCCGGAGGTGCTGCTGTTCATCGGTTAGAGAGAGATCCACGTCACCTCGCTGGGCCGTAGGCAATTACTTCCGGCAATCGTTGAGCCGCTGAAGATCGCCAAACGAAAACTTTACCACACTGGTTGCGCACTCCAAAGAGACCGGAAACAATCCCTCAGCGGCTAAAGCCGCACTGATTTGCGTCCGGTCAGGGCACGACTGAATTCGTGCCCTGACGCGGCATGTCTCACGTTCTTCGGTGACACGACGCTACGCGTGGGTGCGCTCGGGAGCTTTGCAGATTTCCTCGAGGGCGGCGATGGCGCGGTCGATACCAGCGCGATCCACGTCGCAATGCGTCACCATGCGGACGGAATATTTATCCGTGGCACCGGCGAGGACTTTGCGTTTGCCAAGAGCGGCGCTGATTTCGGCGGCGGTTTTGCCCGTGCCGCGCACGTCGAAGATTACGATGTTCGTGACGACCTGGTTCGGGTCGAGCGCAATCCCGGGAATCTTCGACAGGCCTTCGGCCAAGTAGCGCGCGTTTTCGTGGTCGCGACGGAGAGTTTTGGGCGATTCTTCGAGCGCGATTAGGCCCGCGGCGGCGAGCACTCCGACCTGGCGCATGCCTCCGCCGAGCATTTTGCGGTTGATGTGCGCCTTGTCGATGAATTCGCGCGAGCCGACGAGCATCGAGCCGACGGGCGCGGCAAGCCCCTTCGACAAACAGAACATTATCGAATCGAATTTGCGCGTCAGGTCTTTGACGCTTTTCCCAAGCGCCACGGAGGCGTTGAAAATGCGCGCGCCGTCGAGATGCACGGGCAATTTCAAATCGTGCGCTCTGTCGCAGACTTCTTCGGCGACTTGCGTGGGATAGATCGTGCCGCCCGCCATGTTGTGCGTGTTTTCGAGCGTGACGAGACCCGTTTGCGAATGCGTATAGACTTTTGCGCGGAGCATCGGCTCGATCATCGCCCAGGTCAAAATGCCGTCTTGCGTGGTGATGGGACGCGGCATGCATCCGGCGACGGCGGACATCGAGGCGAGCTCGTACTGATTAACGTGCGCGCGCTGCTCGCAAATCACTTCGACGCCGGGGCGCGTCCAAGTTTTGATGGCGAGCAAATTCCCCATCGAGCCGCTGGGGACGAAGAGCGCGGCTTCGCGTCCGAAGATTTCCGCGGCGCGTTGCTGCAATTTATTTACAGTGGGATCTTCGCCGTAGACGTCGTCGCCGACTTCTGCTTCGGCCATGGCGCGGCGCATGGCCGGAGTTGGGCGGGTTACCGTGTCGCTGCGCAGATCGACGGCGGATTCGCCGCGGGTTGCGTCATTTGTCGATTCGTACATTTGTCTCCTTCGCGGTGCATCCGGGAAGAGGATTTTGACACAAAGCGCTCAATATTCCTGCGACCCGCATGGCGTTGCCCGAGCAGCAGCCTCACGGACCGGAGGTTGTGCGGCAACTTACTATGAACCCCAGCGGCTGAAGCCGCGCCCTGACACAGCCACCGGGCCCTAGTGCAGAAGCAGATTCCTCGTCGCGTGGCTCCGCGGAATGACACGCACAACTATGGCCTCTGCCGGCACGGCTGAAGCCGTGCCCTGACACAGCCACCGGGCCCTAGTGCAGAAGCAGATTCCTCGTCGCGTGGCTCCTCGGAATGACACGCACAACTATGCCCTCTGCCGGCAGGGCTAAGCCGTGCCCCGACACGGACAATGATCGCACAGACTATAGAGCGCTTTACAAACATAGCCGTCTTTTGCGCGGCTGAGAGCGTAGCCTGACAAAAGGCCATTAAGCCGGTTGCCCGTTATCGGAAGCTCAAGTTTTCGCGGCTGCTTGCATCCGCGGCTACATTGTGAGAACGGCGCGGAAGCGGGCCTTGCCTTCCGCTACTCGCTGATAGGCCGTGGGGGCCTCGGCCAGCGCGTAGGTCTCGACGATCGTTTTAACTTTTCCTTGCGCCACGAAGTCAAGGGCTTCGTAAAGATACTCAGGGCCATTTTGCTGGCTGCCAATGATACGAATGCGTTTCGAGATCAGATCCATCAGTGAAACCGAAAGCGGCTCCGCGTCCGCGCCCATGGTCACCAGCCGGCCGTCCGGACGCAGTCCCTGAATGCTGTCCACCATCGACTTGATCGAATTGGAAGTACTGAGGATCACATCCGCGCCGCCGGCCGCGGCAAGGCTCTTTCCGTCGCGGACAATTTCATCCGCGCCGAGCTCGCGGATCATCTTGTCTTTATCGGGGGAATGCGAAATGGCAATGGTCTCGAAGCCCGCAGCCTTCGCGTATTGCACAGCCAAGTGGCCAAGGCCGCCGATCCCCAGCACGGCCACGCGTTCATGCGGCTGCGGATCGGCCCAGCGGAGCCCGCCATACACGGTATAACCGGCGCAGAAGATCGGGGCGGCTTGTTCGTAAGAAACCTTGTCGGGAATCAAATAGGTAGCGTCAGCATTCATCGGCATGTACTCAGCGTGACCGCCTTGTGCCTCGCCCCCGGTACCCTTTAGATAAGGACAGAACATCCGGCGGCCGCGTTGGCACCATTCGCAGCGTCCGCAGGTGGATTGAATCCATGCGGAGCCCACGCGGTCGCCTACCTTCCGGGTGATCACGTCAGGAGCGGCGGCAACGATTTCGCCAACCGGCTCGTGGCCGAGGATTCGGGGGAATGGTCCGGGCAAATGTCCGAGCGTTTGGTGCACATCGGTATAGCAGACGCCGCTTGCGTGCATCTTCACCAGCACTTGACCAGGGCCGGGTTGAGGCTGGGGAACATCTTTAATCTGCCACGCACTGCTCACCGCAGGGACGACAGCAGCTTTCATAACACTTCCTCCTTCCGGC
>JBOGNJ010000248.1:0-61079 GCA_050746905.1 Candidatus Acidiferrales bacterium | reverse complement strand
TTTATGCGCGCTCTGCGTAATGTGAGTTTCGCCGCAATGGTTTTGCTTTTGCCGTTATCGCTTTTCGCCCAAACGTCTGGCCAAACGCCCGCTCAGACCGCGCCCTACTGCCTGATTCGGAGCGCCGTGGTTGGCGGCGCCGTGGCCGGCCAGAACGCATCGTCATCAGGCGATGCCGAAACTCATGGGCTGGATCCCGCCGATCTCGACCGCTCCGCAAAGGCGTGCGTTAATTTCTTCCAATTTGCCGACGGCGGCTGGGTGGCGAAGCATCCCATTCCCGCCGCCTATTCAAGCTGGGGAACGTTCAATTATCTGGCCAATCGCAATCAGGACGTCCTGCACCAGATTCTGGACGAAGCAGCCGCCGACCGCAAAGCGGCGCCGGGCTCGAACGAACAGAAAATCGGCGACTACTACGCGAGCTGCATGAACACAGATGAAATCGAAAAAGCCGGCGTCCATCCCCTGGATGCGGAACTGAAACGCATTAACAGCGTCTCGACGATCGAGCAACTCGAGGCCGAAGTCTCCCGCCTGCAAGGCGACGGCGTTGGCGTGCTTTTCCGCTTCAGTTCGGCGCAAGATTACAAAAACAGCACGGAAGAAATTGGCGCGGCGTTCCAGGGGGGTCTCGGGTTGCCGGACCGCGACTATTACCTGAATTCGGACGCGCGTTCGCAGAAAATTCGCACCGAATACGCCGGGCACATCACCAATATGTTCAAACTGATGGGCGATGAGCCGGCCGTCGCGGCGCAAGAAGCGCAGACCGTTTTGAGCATCGAGACCAGCCTGGCGAAAGCTTCCATGAGCCGCGTGGCGATGCGCAACCCGGAAGCGCATTATCACAAAATGAACGTTGCGGGAGTTCAATCGCTAACGCCCGCATTTTCGTGGAAAAGCTATTTGACCGACATCGGCTACCCGGACGTGAAAGAAGTGAACGTGGGCCAGCCGGAATTTTTCAAGAGCCTCAACGCGCAATTGACTTCGACCCCTCTTCCGGACTGGAAAATTTATTTGCGCTGGCACCTGGTGACGGCGGCCGCGCCGGCGCTTTCTTCCGCCTTCGTCAACGAGAATTTCAATTTCTTCGGCAAGACGCTGACCGGAGCGAAGGAGTTGCAGCCGCGCTGGAAGCGTTGCGTTCAATCCACGGACCGCCAGCTCGGCGAAGCTCTGGGACAAAAATATGTGGCCCGCGCGTTTCCTCCCGAAGCCAAGGAAGCAGCTCTGAAGATGGTTCACAACCTGATCAGCGCGCTGCATGACGACATCGAAACGCTTCCCTGGATGGGACCTGAAACGAAAAAACAAGCCATCGATAAATTGAGCCACATCATGCTGAAGGTGGGCTATCCCGACAAGTGGCGCGATTATTCCGCGTACAACGTGGATCGCGGACCCTACGTCAATAATTTGTTCCGTGGCCACGAATTCCAATTCCATTACCAGCTTGCGAAGATTGGCAAGCCCGTGGACCGCACGGAATGGGGCATGACTCCGCCGACCGTGAACGCGTATTACAATCCGTCGATGAACGAAATCGTGTTCCCGGCGGGAATTCTGCAGCCGCCGTTTTTCGATCCCAAAGTCGACGACGCGCTGAATTACGGCGGAATCGGCGCGGTGATCGGCCATGAAATGACGCACGGGTTCGACGATCAAGGCCGAAAATTCGACGCGGAGGGAAATTTGCGCGATTGGTGGACGCCCGAAGATATGAAGAATTTCCAGGCGCGCGCCGAATGCGTCGAGCATCAATTCGACAGCTACGAAGTTCAGCCGGGAGTGCATGAGACGGGCAAGCTGGTGCTCGGCGAAAGCATCGCCGACCTGGGCGGCTTGACCATCGCGCTCAAGGCGTTCCAAAAGACGCCCGAGGGCCAGTCTGACCAGAAGATTGACGGATTCACGCCCGTCCAACGGTTTTATCTCGCCTGGGCGCGAACGTGGGCCGGCAGCGCCCGCCCCGAAATGGAGTTGTTGCTGGCAAAAACAAATCCGCACCCGCTGGACCGCTTCCGCGCGATTGCCGCGCCGTCGAACATGGCGGCGTTCCAACAGGCGTTCGATTGCAAGGCCGGCGACCCGATGGTGCGGGCCGGCGATCAGGTGTGCCGTATCTGGTAGGAGTTCCGAGACTAGAAGCCGTCTCGTAATCCCGCGCTGCGATGTGTCCACCGACCACAGGGGCTAAAGCCCCTAAGGAAAGCGCTTCTCGGGCACGGCTAAAGCCGTGCCCTGACGCAGAGCATATTATTAAGATCGCTTCGAGTTCGTTGAATGTGGGCGGGCCAGCGCGGTTTGGATTCGTGTCCGGCTTACCACTTTACGTTTTTGCCGCGCTGCTTCTTATATTCTTCCCACGTCAACCAAATGACGACCGCGTCGAAGAGCGTTAGCAGCACTAGAAACCACGATGGCGCAAAAGTCATGCGGTAAAGCTGGTAGGCGATAAACGCGATCAGTAAAAGTATCATCCCCGGATAGGCCCACATGCGATTGAGCCACAGGGCGACCACCAGAATCACTTTCGCGAGCCCGTGCGAAATCAGATAGAAAAAGAAAAAATAGCGCGTCTCACCCATCATCCCTTGCGAGGCGTGCAGCAGATGCGTGGCGATGAAATCGTGGGGATCGCTCGATAGCGTTTGCTGCGTGATCGAGGATACAATCGCGTTCACCCGCGCCGGATTATGCCCAAGGAAGAGAAAACCGCCGAGGATTTCCAGCAGGCCACCGAGTCCCTTCAGCGTGATGCTTGCCTGAAAACTTCGGTCGAGGAGTGTTGTGCCCTTTAGGATTTGCATGGAGAGTATTCGAGACTAACACACGGCGGCATTCGCGGCAGCTCCCGCGCGCCTATTTGTAACCAACCCGAAGCTGGTGCAACCGCATGCTTCTCCGGGGAATCGAATAGTGGTGTTGAACCAGCATACGCAACGCCGCTTGCAGTCCCCGCAGCGATGGCCTAAGATTTTGGTCGTCTTTTTCACCGAGAGCACGTCCTGGCGAAACAATCGATAATGGAAAGCGGATCGCCCGCAAAATTCACGGCCGAGAATGATATCGGTGGGAATCCGGTTCTGGCGGGGAATCTCGACTCGCTGAGCCTGGAGAAAGCGCGGGCGTTTTCGCACGAAATCGCGGAAGAAGAGGCGCGCGATCACTGGGACTGGATTCTAAACGGCGTGATCCTCATCGGCTTCGCGCTGCTGGTCTATGAGGTCTACCATTACGCGGCCTTCGATCCCCTGCTGGCCGCCGCGGAAGAGCACCAATGGATGCGCTTCATCGTGCGTCCCACGATGCTGTGGACGATCATGGGCACCGTTCTGCTTGGCTTTCGCACGATTCTTTGGCTGCGCTATCGCCCGTTTCCGCCGGCGACGTTTGAAAATGCGCCGCACATGACCGTGATCATTCCGGCCTACAACGAAGGCCCCATGGTGATGAAATCAATTGCCTCGGCCGCCCTCGCGATCTATCCCAAGGAACGGCTGGAGATCCTGGTGATTGACGACGGCAGCACCGACGATACGTGGCGCTACATCAAACGCGCCGCTGCGCAGTTTCCCGGACGCATTACTCCCATTCGCTTCCCAAAAAATCGAGGCAAGCGGGAAGCGCTGGCGGAGGGGTTCGCCAAGGCGCTCGGGGAAATTGTGGTGACCATCGATTCGGACAGCGCCATCGAGCCTCGCGCGCTTCTGGCCGTCGCGGGCCCGTTTCGCAATCCTGAAATCGGCGCCGTCGCCGGAAAAGTGGCCGTGTATAACCGGCGTCACGGACTGATCCCGCGCATGCTGCATGTTCGCTTCATTCTATCGTTCGATCTGCTGCGCGCGGTCGAATCCACCTACAGCACCGTGTACTGCTGTCCCGGGGCGCTGACCGCTTACCGGACTTCCGTGGTTCGCAGCGTGCTGGAGCGTTGGTCGACGCAAACCTTTTGGGGCGTGCCCTGCACCTACGGGGAAGATCGCGCGCTCACCAATTTCATTCTTGAAGCGGGCTTCCACACCGTTTACCAGCGCACCGCCGTGGTTCACACGGTTGCGCCGGAAACCTACGGCAAGCTGTGCAAGATGTTCCTGCGATGGGATCGGAGCTACATTCGCGAGGAAATTCGCTTTCAGTCAATCGTGTGGAAGCGGCCGCTCGTTCCGCGCTGCATCGCCCTGTGCGAGCGTCTGATTACGAATCTTCGCTACCCGGTGAACTACGCGGTTCTGTTTTTGCTTGTCTACCTTGCATTCGGAAAACCGTTCATGATTCTCCGTTTTCTGACGATTATCGGCGTCATGACGTTTTTCAACATGCTGTATTTTCTGCGAAGTGAACGCTCGATGGATTTTCTTTACGGGATCCTCTATGCTTATTTCGGTTTCTTCACCCTCTTCTGGATCTTCCCCTACGCCTTTTTTACCCTGCGCGCCCGCTCCTGGCTTACCCGCTGAGGCCGCACCAGCGCTGAGCGTCGCGAAACGCATTCCTGAGACTGCGAAAACAGTTATTTGGTATCGGGGACCGGCTGCGAGATGAAAGTTTCTTCGCCTTGCGGGATTTTCTTGTTATGCAGAAGTTCGAGGACGGAGCGGTATAGGCGCGCGCGCAATTCGTGCCGCTCGTTGGCGCGCGTGATGTAACGCACCGCGACGCTCACGCCACCGTCCTTGGGACGCACATTCACCGCCGGCTCAGCCTTGAACGCCGTCGAGCCGTGCGAAAGCGTCACCCGCTCCCATTCCTGCTCGGCGAACCGCGCGTTCGCATCCGTTTCTTTTGCGACGATTATTTTGATTTCGTCCGCGATAGGATATGGGTCCAGGTCCGGCGGAATCTGCACTTGCAATTCGTCCCACATCCATTGCCCTGAGGTAGAGAAATTGAAATAGTGGCCTTCGATCGCGAAACTGTTGACGAAAGTTACTTTTCTGCCGGTGGGATGGCCCGCGTCTGACCAGTCGCCCGTTTCGAGCAGCACCGTGCGCAACAGGCCGACCTCGAGCACCTCGCCGCCCACGCCATTGATCTCCACCCAATCGCCGGGACGAATCCCGTTGCTGCCCATCAGAACGAACCAGCCGAAGAAGCCCACAATGAAATCCTTCAGCGCCACCGTGAGGCCGGCGCCCGCCAATGCCAGGACCGTTGCAAACTGGTTAGGCACTCCGAAAATCACGAGCAGAACTACAATCAAGCCTACAACGCGCGTCGAAACCATGATGACGGAGCGCAACGTCAGAAAACGTTTTCGGTCCTGTACATGCTTGAGAAAGAATCCGCGGATCAGAAAATCGGCAAGCGAGATGAGACACGCGATCAGCAGAATCCAGAAAACCGATTCGAGCAGCTCGCGCAGAAACACGCGCTCCCGGGCAACAGCGAGCGCGCTCCACTTGCGGTAGGTTCCTGCGAGCGATTGCTCGCTATCGATGCGCCTGTCGAATCCTGCCAGCGTTTTTTGCTCATCGCTCAGTTTGCGAACGCGCGAGATCGCGTCAGCGGTATTGGTTTGCCCGCCCGCCGACTGTGCAGTTGTTGTTCCCGCAGGGGAATTGGCCGACTGCGGAGGCGCTCCGGATTGTTGCTGCGCTGTACTTTTTGTTTCCAGGACCTGATGCGATTGTGCCAGCATTGACGCGCGCGCCAGAGAGTCGTGGCGGGCCTGGTCAAGTTGCAGTTGTTTTGTGTTGATGGCCTTCCACGCGCGAAACTCCGCGAGAACATTCCGCGCAGTGGTCAGCTCAATTGCAGCCTCCCTGCTGTTCTGTTCCGCGGCTTCTTTGTTGGTGTGCACTTCCGAGGCTTCATGCTCTTGCAGCGTCTGCTGAATTTTGCTGCGCGGATCTCCGCCAGCGCGAATAAAGTCCTGCCGTGAATCGTCGAGTTCGTCCTGATCGAGCGACGCGCGGGCCTGCGCCAATTGCAATTCTCCCTGCAACTCATCCTTTTTCGACGCCGGAGCTTTCGCGAGAAGCTCCATAAGCCGCTTGACGTTTGCCTGCTCGGCATCCACGCGCGCCTGGCGCCGCAGGATCCGCGCTTGAATTTTTTTGGCATCGGGACTCAGGGCGGGAGGATGGTTCGTCGCGTAGCGCATCGCGTCTTCGAATGTCATGTCCACTTCATGATCCGAAATGCGCAGCGCTTCTTGCGCGAGTTCCTGCTCTTCAGGAGCTACAGCGAGGATGGCCAATTGCTGCGCCGTTTGCAGCGGCCGCTCGTCGACTACGGAGTTTTGCGAGGCGGATTTCGCAGCCGCCTGTTTCTGGGCGGTATTCGTCCACGAATTGGTGAGCGCCAGGCCGATCGCGGCCAGAATCAGCAATGCCAACAGAGCGGAGAGCACCAGACGTTGAGCTTTCATGCGGCCTTCACGGAACTTCAACTGCGTGCAACAACATTCTAATATGCCGGGAGACCAGAGTCAGCCGGAAAACACGGCGGGCCGACTCATGGACGATTCGCGAGCGGCTGGGCACGGAAATGATTCCAGAATTGCTAGCGCGGATTTATTCGCGCTTTTTTCTTTGTGGCGTGACGCGCAATGGCCCGCGGCTTTGGGTTGTTGGCCGAAAGGCAGAGGGCGGCGGCGCCGGCGATTCCGGAATCTTCTCCGTAGTGCGCGCGAACCAATGGAATTTCGTTGCAGCGCGAATTGATCGACCACGCGGGAAGCTGCTCGCGAATGCGCCCGAACCATTCGGACATCAGTTCGCCCATACCACCGCCGAAAATAATCACGTCAGGCTCGAACAAGTCCACGATGGTGCCCAGCCAAATCGCCAGGAGATCGGCGGTCTCCTGCAAAATCGACGCGGCGAACTTATCGCCCGCACGCCACGCAGAGCTCACAATTTCCGCCGTTACGGCTTCCGGATTTCCTCCCGCGAGCGCCAGAAGTTTTTCGGCGCCGGCGCCCCCGCTCGCGAGCCGTTCGCGCGCGCGCTTGGCGACCGCCGGGCCTGCCGCGAGCGCTTCTATACATCCGCGCTTGCCGCACGCGCATTTTGGGCCGCGATAATCGATCGAAACGTGCCCGCCTTCCGCCGCGGCTCCGGTGCGCCCATGATAAATTTTGCCGCCGAGGATCACGCCTGTGCCGATTCCCGTTCCCAGCGTCGCGTAAAACACAGATTCGTATCCGCGGCCAGCACCCCAAATTGCTTCCGCCAGCGCGGCGGCGTTCGCATCATTGTCGATAAAAGTTGGGACGCGATGAGACGCCCGAATTTTTGCCGCGAGCGGGAAATTGTGCCAACAAGGAAGATTCGGCGGATTGATGATGATTCCCTTCCGTGGCTCGAGCGGGCCGGGGCTGCTGATGCCGATTGCCACGACGGATGCGCGGCGCTTTGGATCCGATCCAAATGCCGCGGCGATGGCGCGCTCAACGGCGTCCAATCCTTCCGCGCCGCTTCCGCGGCTGGTCATGGGCACGCGCACTCTTGACAGGATTTTCCCGCGTTGCGTCACCATTCCGGCAGCCACTTTTGTTCCACCAATGTCCACTCCCAGGCAAATTGGTTCTTTCGCCGGCATATTTCCTTTCAGCCTCCCGCCGCGGCATATGATAGCGCGAGGGTTCGCGAACGCGTGTATACTTTCGCCGCTTGCATTGTAGGTGCGTCCTAACTCTCTGGCCGGAGAAAAAACTTTATGGACAACGCGGTCGCGGGAATCGTCCTGCTGGTTATCGCCGGAGTGATGAACGGAAGTTTCACGCTGCCGATGAAGTTCACGCGGCAATGGGCGTGGGAAAACACGTGGCTGGTGTGGACGATTTGGGCGCTGGTGATTTTCCCGCCGGTGATGACGTTGATTACGGTTCCGGACTTGCGCGCCGTGTATGCGAGCGTGGCGCCCGCCGTGATAATCATCGTGGCGGCTTGCGGAGCGGGATGGGGAATCGCGCAGGTTTTTTTCGGACTTGCGGTGGAATCGGTGGGAATCGCGCTGGCATTTTCGGTGATTCTGGGAATTTCGGCGGCGGTGGGCAGCATGGTGCCGCTGATTCGTTCGCATCGCGAGCAGATTTTTACCGCGGCGGGACTCGAAGTGCTCGGCGGCGTTGCGCTCGTCATCGTGGGCGTGGGGATTTGCGCGGTCGCGGGCCGGAAACGCGAAGCGGCACAGGGACAGGCCGTGGATCCGAATAAAGCATCGGTGATGCGCGGGTTGATTTTCTGCGTGATCAGCGGGGTGGGCTCCGCGCTTGTCAACATCGGATTCACGTCCGGGCCCGCGCTGCTCGAAGCCGCGGAGAGATCCGGGGCTTCGACGCCATGGGCGCCAAACGCGATTTGGTTGCCGTTTATGCTCGCGGGCGCGATTCCCAACCTGATTTACTGCATTTATCTGGTCAGCAAGAATTGCACAGAGAATCGCTTTGCAAAACCGACGACGGGCAGCTACTACATTCTCGCCGGAATCATGGCTGTGTTTTGGTTTGGAAGCACGCTGATGTACGGAATTGCGGCGGGAGATTTGGGTTCGCTGGGCACGGTGCTGGGGTGGCCGCTTTTTATGTCGCTGATCGTGATCACGGCAAGCATTTGGGGAGTGGTGACCGGCGAATGGAAAGGCACAGGCAAACGTCCCCTGCAAATCATGTATGGTGGCGTCGCCGTACTGATCTTCGCAATTGTTGTGCTGTCGCGAGCGAGCTAAAACTCACGCCAACCCAGCGGAAGTTGGTGGGCTGGCGTGAGCTACAGTTGAACTTCTATTTTACTTTGCGGGCTTCACCTCGATTGGGCCGCCGCCGAAAACTCCTGGCGCGCCAGCCGTTACCGCGGCTTTGTTGTATTCGGCAATGTCCGTGCGAAGAGCTTCGTTGTACTGCTTGACTGTAGCGTCGGCCTTTACGAACAGCTCCGCCATTTGCCGGCGCAACAGTTCATTGGGCGCTTCGCCGTACGCTCCGCCAGCCTCGAAAACCAAGCGATTCAACTGGCCGTGGAAGTCGGTGAGCTCGTGAATGTCGTCCTCTGAGACTTCGTGCTGAATATTCGGATTGTAGACCGCATCCTTAATTGTGCTGAGTTTTTTGCCGAGTTCGCGGCCGCGCCCGATAATCGGGCGGTATTTCGCCTGCTCCTGTGGATCGTCGCCGCCCTGCACAGTGGAACGGAAATCGTCGAGCTCTTTGTTGATGAGATCAATGCGATTGATCACTTCATTGAGCGCGCTCATTTCGTTGCGCGCCTTCAATCCCGCCTCCGCCTCTTCGCGGAAGACAGCCGGATCAATGTGGAGATTGGGGTCGGGCTCGACGGTCACATTCGCCGATTCGGTCTGGCCGTTTGCCGTGACTGACACTTTGTAGGCGCCGGGGGCGACACGCGGACCGCGATTCGCATTGAAGAATTCGTTCGGCGTCGGCATCCGTTCGTACTTGAGTCTTTCCGGTCCTTCATATTGCATGGACCAAATGAAGCGGTTCATGCCTGCGTCACCCGGACCGTAATTCGTGGCCACGGTGTTGCCGCGCTCATCGGTGATGACGATTTTCACGGGGCGCTGGTGTTCCTTTCGCTGTTCCGGCGTGGGCTTGATTTCCGACTTCAAATAATAGTCAATCACAGCGCCGTTTGGCGCGTTCGGCGCCGTGTAGCCTTCACCCTGGCCTTCGTCGCTGCGCCAGGTGTGGAATATAGTGCCTGACTCCGGCGTGAAGAGATGGAAGGAGCTCGACTGAATCTCCGGAGTGAACTCCTCGATAGGGCGAATATCGTCGAGAATCAGAATTCCGCGGCCGTGAGTGGCGACCGCCAGGTCGTGATCCTGCTTCACAAATTGCACGTCGAAGACCGGCGCAGTTGGAAAGTTCGATTTGAGCGCTTGCCAATGGTTGCCGCGATCGGACGAATAGAATAGTCCCGTATCTGTGCCGGCGACGAGGAAGCCGCGCTTATTGGGATCCTCGCGCACGACGTGTACCGGCGAATCGTCGGACAAGCCGTCGGTAATTTTTTGCCACGTGGCGCCGTAGTCGGAGGTGCGGTAGACATAAGCGCCGCGATTGTCGAGCTCGTGCGCATCGTAGGTGACATACGCAGCGCCCGGATCAAACGGCGAAACGCCAACTTGATAAACGCGCGCCCATTGCGGCGCGCCGGAGATGTTCGGAGCGACATTTTTCCACGATTTGCCGCCGTCGCGCGTTACTTGCACGAGTCCGTCGTCGGTGCCAACCCAAATTACCTTTGGATCCGTGGGCGCGAGGGTGATGCTGAGAATCGTGTCATACGTTTCGGCACCGCTGATATCGTGCTGCACGGGACCGCCGGCGATCATCTGCTTGCTTTTATCGTTGCGCGTCAAATCGCCGCTGATGGGAGCCCACGTCTTGCCGCCATCGGTGGATCTAAAAACGACGTTGCCGCCGAGATAAACTTCGTTCGCATCGGTGGGCGAAACGGCGATTGGTGAAGTCCAATTGAAGCGGTATTTCAAATCCGCCGGCTTCACCGCCTCGACACCTTCGAGATACGGTTGAATCGAGCGGCTGGTGTGCGTTTTCAGGTCGAGGCGCTCAATCGAGCCGTCCTGCGAATCTGTGTAAATAATGTTGGGATCGCTGGGAGCGAAAACGGCGTATTCACCGTCGCCGCCGACGACTGTGTACCACGCGGCATTGGCGACGCCTCTGCGGCTTAGATCGGAAGACGGTCCGCACCACGAACTATTGTCCTGCAGGCCTCCGCAAACCGAATATGGCCGGCTGCTGCTTGCCGAGACCATGTAAAACTGCTCGATAGGGATGTCGTTCAGGAAGCGCCACGTCTTCGCGGCGTCGGTGGAAAGATACGCGCCGCCATCGGTGCCCATAATCATGCGCGCCGGATTTTTCGGATCAATCCACAGAGTGTGGTGATCGGAATGAACGCCGCGGTCGCCGACGAACGCCGTCTTGCCGCCGTCGGTCGACTCCATCATGTTAAACGACATGAAATAGATTTTGTTTTCATCGTCTGGCGAGACGGCGAGTTTCGAAAAATAAAATGCGCGCACATCGAGAGCATGATTGTCGCTGACCGCAGTCCACGAATCGCCCATGTCGGTGGACTGCCAGAGCATTCCGTGCTTGGCAGCGATTAGCGCGTAAATGTGATTTGAATTCGAAGGAGCAATCGCGACCGCGCTGCGTCCAAGCGGACCTTCCGGCAATCCCTTCGTCAATTTCTTCCATGTATCGCCGCCGTCCGTCGAACGGTAAATTCCGCTATCCGGACCGCCGTCCATTAGGGTCCACGGATAACGGCGAAATTGCCACATGCACGCGAAAAGCACGCTGGGATTTCCGGGCGCCATTTCCAGGTCGGCGACGCCGGTGGAATCGTTGACGTAGAGAACTTTCTTCCAGGTTCTGCCGCCGTCAGTTGTTTTGAACACGCCGCGTTCCGCGTTTGGCCCCCACGTGTGCCCGAGCGCGCCGACGAAAACTGCGTTCGGATCGCCCGGGTCGATGGCGATGTCCGTGATTTGCTGCGTGCCTGCGAGGCCCATAAATTTCCAAGAATTTCCGGCGTCCGCGGAAAAATAGACGCCGTCGCCATCGACTACGTCGTTGCGAATGTTGCCTTCTCCGGTGCCGACCCAGACGTAGTTCGGATTCGACGGAGCCACGGCGATCGCGCCAATTGATGCGGTGCCCTCGTGCTCGAAAATTGCCTTCCACGTCAAACCGCCGTCAACGGTCTTGAAAACTCCGCCACCGCCCGCGCCCACGTAATAAACATTTGAGTTGCCGGGAACTCCGGCGACCGCGGCAACGCGCCCGCCCGCCGCTGCCGGGCCAAGATCGCGGAATTTCAGATTGAAGAAAACGCCAGGAGTTTTTTCAGTGGAGGCTTTTTGTTCCTGCGCCGCGAACACGCGCATCGCCACGAAGGTGGAAAGAAACAGCGCCGCGAGTGCGGCGCAAATAATGCGAGACTTTGCCATCATTTATCTCCTTCAAAGATACAAATTGGGGGTCATGGTTCAAAAGAAGCGCTGCCATCGGTAGAAATCGTAAATTAAAATCACGCTTGAAAACGCATGCGCGATTTGCGGACGGCATTACATGCCCGCACGTTCTAATCGCTCTGCAAAATACCGGCTAACCGTATACGGACGTATCGCGAGCACCGAGGGTTCCGATTTTTGTAAAAAAATCCAAGCACGCTAGGTTTCGTCGAGGGGAAAATCGAATTGCACAAGTTTGCGCTGAAAGCCTTTTGTCTTCGCCGCGCCGTAGATGATTCCTGCCGCGATCCACATCCCCCCGGCTAGTTTGGCTTGCCAGCCGAGGTGCAGCCAGATGAAAAGGCAAATCAGAAATCCGAGCACCGGAGGCACGAGATTCGTCCAAAACTTTTTTTCTTCGCGAAGATAATAGCGCACAAACGCGGCGGCGTTCACGCCCATGAATGCGAGCAGCGCGCCGAAGTTGAGCATTTCAGCGCCAAGCGTGTAGCTGATCGTAAAAGTGCCGGCGAGAGCAAGCGCGCCGACGAGCAGCATGTTGTTACGCGGCACGTGATTCTTGGGCTCGATCGCACCGAAAAAAGAGCGCGGCAGCGCGTTGCTGCGTCCCATGCCATAGAGCAGACGCGCGGCGCCGAGTTGCGAGCTCATGCCGGAGCCAATATTGGCGACGAGTAACGTCAAGTTCACGAGCCCAAAAAGGAAAATGCCGCCGACGCGCCCCGAGATATGGACAAAGGCAGTATCAATATCCGGAAAAGGCTGCGAGGCGGGCCAAACGAGCTGCGCGAGATAAACTTCAATGGAAGCGAGAACGCCCGTGACTACGCAGACGAGAACCGTCGCGAGCAGAACGTTGCGGCGCGGATTTTTGACTTCCTCCGAAAGAGTGGAAATGCCGTCGAAGCCGATGTACGTGAGGACGGCGATCGAGGTGCCGCGAAAAAGCGCGGAAGAAGAAAACGTACGAGGATTGTAAAAGGGATGCGTGAAAAAACCCGGGCCAAAGTACGGAAGATGATAAATGTAGCGGATCGCTTCGACAACGAAAATCACGATGACGATTCCCATTCCCGCGGCGAGAAATGCGTTAATTCGCGCGGAGGTTTCGACTCCGCGAAGATTCAGCCACGTGAAGAGCAGCGCGAAAAAGATCGCCCACAGGAAGTAGGGCATCTGCGGGAAGAAATTCTGCGCTGCCTTACTGCACCAAATCGTGCAGATCAGCGGATTCAAAATGTAATCCATCGCCATGCTCCATCCGGTGATGTAGCCCAGTGCGGGATGAAGTTCGCGGCCGACGTACGTGAAAGCCGAGCCGGCGCTGGGATAGACGCGCGCCATGCGGCCGTAGCTGATCGCAGTGAAAAGCATGGCGACCATGGCGATCAAAATCGCCGTGACCACGTGGCCGCGCGCCGCGTTGCTGACCACGCCGAACGACGGCATGGGCGCGACAGGCTGAATGATAATGATGCCGTACAGAATCAAGTCCCACAGGCCGAGCGAGCGGCGAAGTCCTACTCCGCGACCGGAAGGTTGTGACGGTTCGCCGGGCATTAGTTGAGTGCTCTCGCGAGTTTGAGAATCGGGCAGGAGGAACGAACGGACAAACTAGGAGCTGGGTGCCGCTCGACAGCATTTCGCGGCGACATCACCGAATTACCCTGGCAGGTTTCGCGGGATCGATGTGCGATGGAGAAACGGCGAGCGTGGCCGGTTCGATGTTCCAGCCGCCGACTTCAAGTTTTGCGCCTTGCGCCAATTTTGTTCCAGCGGGATAGCGCGCGGTGAGCGTTCTTGTTTCGCCCGGCAGCAACTCGAAGTAATTGTCGCTCCAGAAAACCGGAAGAATTTCGCCGCCGTTTTTCTCAGTGACCAGGAGGCGTATCTGAAAGGCCAAATGCGCGCTGGGATTACGAAGCCGCACGCTGATTCCGGAGTCAAGGGCAGCGGTTTCTCGGTCTGCGGCGGCTTCAAGCCGCACGCGCGGCAAATCAGCGAGCATCGTAAAATCGGGATAAGAAAATACCTCGGTTCGCTGATCGGTGCTCCAATTCCAGTCGAAAATTGTCGGCTTGTTCGATAGCCAATAGAAATTCGAACTGAGCAACTTTCCGGCCCGGTCGTGCAAATCCAGTTTCAAGAAATATGCTTGTGCGGCGGCCGTTCGCGGAAAAGGCGGGATTTTGTATGCGCGCGCGCTGAAATCAGCCACCACGCTTATGACAGAGCGGCGCGAAAAAATCGTTTTCATGCCGGAGGTGTAGACTTTCGCGGAGACTATCAGCTCTGGAAATGAACGATAGAAACTGTTTACGACGACCACGCTGCGGTCATCGTAAGAATATTGCACGTGCAGCAATTCATTCGCCTTCTTCGCACCGAAGTATCCGCCAGCGGGCTGCAAAAAATAATCGTAGAGATGCCAGAACAGCGAAGGCCAAGCATTATTCAGCATCCACTGAATCACGCCCGTGGAAGTGTATTTGTTGCGCGCAAACGCCTCGAACATGGCGCGCTCGCCTTCATACGTCATCGCCTGCGCTTTTCTCTCGTAGTCGGCAAGGTTTTGTGGCTCACCGTACATTTGCGCCATAGCTTCGTCGAACGAGGAGAGCCGCTGATAGTTTCCGCCGGCGGCGTGGAACTGCCAGTATGCGTTTGGCGGCCAGACTTTAGCGGCCGGCATCATTTTTCTTAAGCTGCTCTCAACAACCGGCGCGGGGCCGGGACTTGTTTCTGTGTTAAATCCGTATGCGCCGCCGCGCTTGGTGTCGTCGAGCCAGTACGCCGGTGGAACATAGTCATATGGGCCGAGCATTTTTACGCCCGAAGGTCCCGTGACTGAGGTCCCCCGTTGCGACGCGGAAGAAATATAAGGATTGGGCCAGTTCGTTTCGCGAAGGACATTTATATAGGCGCGCTCAACGTCCGCGGGCGGCGGATTGTCGCTGCCGTTCAGCCACACGAGCAAACTCGGATGACTGCGCAAACGCACAATTTGCGAGCGCAACTGCGCTGTCGCGTTCTCAAGATCGGATGGCTGCCACTTTTTCCACTGTTCCCAAAAACTGCAGCAGCACCAGCCGGCCATCACCAGAACGCCACGCTCATCGGCCAGATTGAAAAAATCATCGGGCTCGAGCTTGCCTTCGAGGCGAATCGTGTTGAGGCCCATTTCGCGAACGTAATCGAATTGCGCTTCGAGACGCTGATGCGATTCGCGCATGAGCATCTCAGGAGACCAGCCGCCGCCGCGGATCAAAATGTTTTTACCGTTGATGTGAAAGAGAAGGCGATTGTGATCGGTGAGTTCGGAAGTGATTTCACGAATGCCAAACCGGATGTGCTGTTCGTCAGAAACTCTTCCTGCGATGCGCGCGCGCACCGTGAGCGTGTGAAGATTTTGCGGCCCGAGGCCGTAGGGCCACCAGATTTTGGGGTGCGCGATGTGCAGTTGTGGAAATTGCGCGGGCGTGAATGTGACGCTGCGCGTCTCGGCGGGCTTGAGCTCGAGCGGTTGCTCGAAATATACAACGTTGCCCGCACCTGGAATCTCCCCTTGGAGAATCGCGCTGACGGTTGCGTTGGATGCGTTCTGAACTTCTGCTCTGACGGTGAGGTCCGCTTCGTCGAGCGATGCGTTGGTGAAATGCGTCACGACTTGCGGATGGCGCACGGCGATCGCGCCTGTCGTCGTGAAGTACACGTTGCCCCAGAGACCCATGTCTTTGTCCGGCGGCGTTGGATTCCAGTCGACCCAGTTCATGGCTAAATCGTTTTCCGTGGGCGCGAAGGTTTCGACGGCGATGGCGTTTGTCTCGCTGGGCTTTACGAATTGCGCGACGTCGAAATCGTAAATCCGGTAGGAGCCCGAGACATCTTTTGCGCCGGCGAATTTCTTCCCATTTAGCCAGATATTTGCGCGGTAATTGACTCCGTCGAGATGCAGCCAAACGGTGCGGCCATCGAAAGGTTGCGGAAGCGCGAATTCGTTGCGATACCACCACGAGCACGCGAACGGACTGTCTTTTGGCATCGGCAAATTTGCGAAATTCACGCCGATCGGATACGTGGTGCCGGGAATTTTGCGCAGATTCATACCGAAATCGGGATCGGGATAGGTGCCGTCGGCGACGAGCGCAGCGACCACAGTGGCAGGTACGCTGGTTGAGTGCCAACCAGTTGCCCGAAAGCCGGGAGTGGAAATTTGGGGGCCAGCTGCGTTGATCTGACAAGACGACTGCACTTGCCAACCGGTAGACAGCGGTAATTTCTCAGCAGAGACCGGGGCGGTTTGCGCGCGAGCCGGCGGCGACACGAACGCGGCGAAAACAATCGCAGCAGCGATGAGAAAACCCCACCTTCGCTGGCATTCATTCATGAAGAGACCGTTGGACAGAAAGATGAAATCGAAAGCGCGAACGACATGGCGTTACACGCAACCGCCGGAATCTTACTCGACTCGAAGGGAAAGTTCAGTCTAAAACTCGAATTCGGCAAGGGAGTGAAAAAACGTCCGCAAGTTGCGCCGAATTCGATAGAATCCGGCGCGGTTGAGATTGAGGGAGGCAAAATCGATGCGGACAAAATTGGAAACCTTAAAACGAAATTGCTCGATAAGATTCAGCGGCATTGTGATAGGCATAATCATATTTGTCGTCGCGTGCATTCCGGTACGCGCGCAACAAGATCGTTTGCAAAGCAGCGATCTTTCTCGCTTTCACGACGTGGCGCAAGCGGCGATTTCGCCTGATGGTGCGAAAATCGCATATACGGTGCTCAATTACGACAAGCCGGGGCGGCCGTATCCGCAACTCTGGATGATGGACGTCAGCGGCGGCAAGTCCGCGCGCGTTGGAGCGGCGGATTCTGTTTCGTCGGGCGCGGCGTGGTCGCCGGACGGGAAATGGATCGCATACATCGGCCAAGCGCAGGGAAAATCGGGAGTTATGATCGCGCGGCCCAACGGCTCGGATGCGACGTTCCTGGCCGAGGGAACTGGAACGAACGCGCCGATACCGGGGCAAGGCAACGATATTTCGTGGTCGCCCGACGGCAAGCGGATCGCTTTCGTTTCTGCAACACCTGGCCCTGAAACAGCCGCAGCTTCCGGCGATCCGATGGTTTTCACGCGCTACCTGTGGCGTCCGACGGCCGGCGAAGGCATCAAGCTGTGGAATGATAATCGGCGGCTGCACATTTTTGTTGTGAATGTGGCGAGTAAACAAGTCCGCCAGCTCACCGACGGCGTTTATTACGAACACTCGATTGACTGGTCGCCGGATGGCTCGGAAATTTTATTTTGTTCCGACCGCTCGCCTTATGCGGACCAGTTTTTTCACTACAATATTTACGAGTTGAAGGTCTCCGACGGCACGATTCACCGGCTCACGACGATCGAAACGACGCAATACCATCCCGTGTGGTCTCCCGACGGAAAGAAAATCGCGTTTCTCTCGACGAAGCGCGGGCTGACGGATCGCGAAACAACGATGGAAGACACGCACGTCTGGGTGATGAATGCGGATGGAAGCGACAGACATGAGATCGGTTACGTCATTGACGACCGCCAGGGTGCGCCCTTGTGGGATCAGGATAGCCAGTCCGTGTATTTCACGGCGCAGCAACAGGGGAGCGTGCATCTCTACCATCTTTCGCTGACTGACGCTGAACCACAGCTCATCGTCAAAGAACGCGGCTCGGTCGGATCGTTTTCCGTCAGCAGTTCGGGCGCAATTGCGTATACGTTCACGAGCCAGCATGACATGGCGGAGCTATTTTTGAAAAACGGCGGTGCGTCCAAACAATTGACTGATCTCAACGCGGATATTTTGCGAGGGAAAAAACTCGGCCACGTCGAATCTTTTAGTTTTATTAGCAACGACAATAAATATACGGTCGAGGCTTTTCTGGTCGAGCCCGCTGACATTGCCGAGGGCTCGAAGCATCCGATGATCGTCAACATTCACGGCGGACCGCACGGGCAGAACGGCCCAGGGTTTAGCTTCCGCGATCAAGTGTTCGCGGCGCGAGGATGGGCCGTGTTGCACGTGAATTATCGTGGCTCGACGGGATATGGACAGGCGTTCGCCGATGCGGTCTTCGGCGATCAAAATGGCGACGAAGCGCAGGACGTTCTTTACGGTGTGAGCGCCGCGATTCGGCGGTATCCATGGATTGACCCGGAGCGCATGGGAATCGAAGGCGTCAGCTACGGTGGGCAACTCACATACTGGCTGATCACGCAGACGCGCGAATTCAAAGCGGCGATTCCGACGGCGGGAATCACGAACCTGATCAGCTACAACTATCTGACTTACTACAATCAATACGAGCAGATGGAATTCGGCGCGCTGCCGCATCAAGATGATTTGATGGACATCATGTGGAAACGGTCCGCGTTGAAGTATGTGGCGCAAGTGGCGACGCCGACGCTGATCATGCACGGAGCAAACGATCCGGATGTGCCGATTCCCGATGCGGAGCAATTTTATATTGCGCTGAAAGATGTGGGCGTGGAAACGGAATTCGTGATGTACCCGCGCGAAGGGCACGGGATACGAGAAGTGAAACATCAGATTGACGACATGGACCGCTCGATTGCGTGGTACGAAAAACATTTTCCGGATAAAAGCGCGGCGGTGCCGATTCCGTAGGCTGACATTCGAGCCTTTTCGCATTGGCTGCTTCCGACTTCCGCTATGCGCGCAACCGATGCGCGAAGAGCGAGAAACAGGGCGGCGTAAAGCCGCCCCTGCAAAGACACGACCTGCAAGGATCGAACCATTTCCCTATAAGCTGTAAAGTTGCTGGCTCCGTGTTAGATTCAGCAGGGATAACACGCGCATGCTGCACGAAGCCACAGTGAACTCTCCGGAAGACGCCCGCGGCGAAGAAGCCGCAGCCACCCCTGCAGCCGAACACGGAGGATTCGACGAAGAAGTGCGCGTACCGCGAAAATTTGGCTGGATCGATGTCCTGTGGCTCGCTTTTTTGGGCGGACTGGCGGCGCTGCCGCCAGTTTCAGAAATCCACAAGCAGCTGACTCTGATTGCCATTGGTTTGTTCCAGATTTTCGAGGGACGTCTGATTGCGTGGCGGCCCGGCCGCGGACGCACCTACAGCGTGCTCATCAAGATTCTTCTTGCGACGCTGCTGATTGGCCACACCGGCGGAGTCAGCATCAACAGCGACTACTATCCCATTTTTTATGTGCCCGTGGTGACGGCGGCCATCTATTTCGGGCCGCTTGCGACGCTGGGATGGACGGCGCTTGCATCGCTGGCGTATTGCTCGTACCTGATTCAGGCAATCGTGATCGAGGACTACGAAGTGTCTCCGGCAGGATTTGGGATACTTGCGGCTCGAATTCTGTTTTTCTTTTTGGCGGCGCTGCTGGTGAACCGCTTTGTGATGGAGAACCGGCGGCAAGTGGAACGACAGAGGGCGCTTTCGGCGACACTCGAGGAATCGAATCAAAAACTGCAGCAGGCCCAGGCGGAGGTGCGGCGAGCGGAGCGGCTGGCGGCACTTGGACAGCTTTCGGCGGGACTTGCGCATGAAATTCGCAATCCGCTGGGTATCATCAAAGGCTCGGCGGAAATGCTGAGCACAAAGCTGCAATCGGCGCAGCCGGTGGCGAGCGAGCTCGCAGGATTTATTTCTGCAGAAGTGAACCGGCTGAACGGGCTGGTCTCGCGTTTTCTGGACTTCGCGCGGCCGTCGCATCTGGCGCTTTCCCCCATGGACCTTCCGGCCATTGTGGAGCGCGCGCTGGAATCGGCGCACAACCGGTATCCGAATGCGAATGTGGCTGTCGTAAGGCGTTTCGGGGAGAATCTTCCCCAGGTGTTGGCGGACGAGCAGCTTTGCGAGCAGGTGTTCGTGAATTTGATCTTGAATGCTTACGAAGCGATGGGTGCGCAGGAAGAGGATGGCGGGACTCCGGGAGGGACACTGACCGTTACGATTGAGCCGGAATGGCATCACGGGATTTGCGGAGTCGCGACACGAGTGGAAGATTCTGGTCCGGGAATCGCGGAAGAGATTCGGGAGCAGGTTTTTAATCCGTTTGTCACATCGAAGAAAACGGGCGTTGGGTTGGGGCTTTCGATTGTGGCCAAGATCGTGGATGATCATGGAGGGTCGATTCAATTGAAATCGAAGCCGGGGCACGGGGCTTGCTTCTGGGTATTTCTGCCGGCGGCGAAACCATAAAGGAGAGCAAAGTAAAGTCCATGGCGTCGATTCTGATCGTCGAAGACGAAGCCAAAATGCGCCGGCTGCTGGAGCTGAATTTGGGCGAAGAAGGATTTAGCACGCACGCTGCAGCCGACGCGGAAACGGGGTTGAAACTACTGAGCCAGGAGAAGATCGATTTGGTGGTGACGGACTTCAAACTGCCGGGCATGAACGGCTTGGAATTCCTGCAAGCGGTGAAGCGCGTGGACGCTTCTCTTCCCGTGGTGATTATGACGGCGTATGGATCCGTGGAGTCGGCAGTGGAAGCGATGAAAGTGGGCGCGAGCGATTATGTGCTGAAGCCATTTTCGCTGGCGGAAATGATCCTGGTGATTCGCAAGGAGCTGGACGCACGCAAATTGCGCGACGAGAATCGCTCGCTTCGCGAGGCGCTCGGCCAACGATATGAATACGCCAACGTGGTGGCCAAGGGCGAAAAGATGCAGGCGGTGCTGGCGCTGGTGGAACGCGTGACGCCGACAAATTCGACCGTGCTGCTTGGCGGCGAAAGCGGCGTGGGAAAGGATTTAATCGCGCGCGCGATTCATGAGCATTCGCATCGCGCGTCTGGACCATTCATAAAAATCAACAGCACGGCAATTCCGGAGAACCTGCTCGAGAGCGAGCTTTTCGGTTATGAGAAAGGGGCGTTCAGCGGCGCGACGACCAGCAAGCCGGGGAAATTCGAGCTGGCGGACAAGGGCACGCTTTTCCTCGACGAAATCGGCGATGTACCACCGGCGATTCAGGTGAAACTGCTGCGCGTGCTGCAAGAGCGGCAATTCGAGCGACTGGGCGGAACAAAAACATTGAAGGTGGATGTGCGATTGATTGCGGCGACGAACCGTGACCTTCGCGCGGCGCTGGAAGAGGGAACGTTTCGCGAAGATCTCTATTACCGGTTGAATGTGGTGGCGATTGATATCCCTCCGCTGCGCGAGCACAAAGAGGATATTCCGGCGCTGGCGAATTTTTTCCTCGAACGGTTTGCGAGGGAATCCGGAAAGCCAGTGCGAGGGATAACGCCGGCTGCGATGAAACTCCTGATGGATTTTCACTGGCCGGGAAATGTGCGGGAGCTCGAAAATATCCTCGAACGAGGAGTTACGCTTTCGTCAGGTCCGATGCTTGACGCGGCTGACATTCACCTCGACACGCGCACACCGAATCATCAGGCGGGAGCTGCACCTGTGATTCCAGAAGGCACAACTCTGGACAAATGGGAGCAGGAAATCATTCGCGAGGCTCTCCGCCGCGCCAACGGGAACAAAAGCCAAGCGGCTCGGGCGTTGGGATTGTCGCGGAACGCGCTGAGGTACCGGCTATCTCAGATGGGCGTAAATGATACTGCGGAGAAGGAACCTTAGGGCAAAAGGCCACACGTTTCACAAGATGCGCTCAGGAAAGGCACCCCCCAAAGGGGAATCTGCATCGGGGAGAAGTCCGCACCCTTAAAACCGAAGTGTGCGGCGCCCGCAGCGCGTGGCATGTTTTTGTGGTTGAAAACCACCATCCCCGCACCAAATGCACCGATTCCTACTGACATGCGGAATCAGGGACGCTGTAGCTATCCTTAAGCAATTGACAATACAGCACTTAAATGCCAGATGCGAGGGGACTGTTTGGCATGGGCCGTGCTTTTAGCATTATGAAGCTCACTCGGTCTCGACCGGGCGTTCCCGGCGGGAGGAGAAGGTCATGAAAAAGCATCTGGTAGTCGCAGCGACGGTTCTGTTCTCAATGGCAACGGTGGCCGGCACGGCCCATGCGCAATATCCGGATCAAAACGCGCAGGATCAAAATGGCCAGATGCAAAACGCTCCCGATCGAGGGCAGTACCAGGGCCAGGACAATCCGCAAGTGCAGCCTGCGGTCGGGCGACTGAGCATGATTCAGGGCGACGTTTCGGTGCAGCGAGGCGATTCGGGCGACTGGGTTGCGGCGACTCTGAATACGCCGTTAGAGGCCGGCGATCGCGTGTCGACCGGCAACGGCGGGCGCGCGGAAGTGCAGCTGGACTACGCGAACGTGATTCGGCTGGACGAAAATTCGACAATCAAGATCACAGATTTGACCGGCTCGCACATTCAAGTGCAAGTCGGAGAGGGCCTGGTGGAATACAGCGTCTTCAAGAACAGCCAGAGCGACGCGGAAATCGACACTCCGAATTCGGCCGTTCATCCGCTGAGGGACGGTGACTATCGCATACACGTGAATGGCGACTCGGATTCGCAACTGATTGTCCGCAGCGGGCAAGCGGAAGTATCCGAGCCGCAGGGCAGCACGCGCATTGAAAGCGGGCAAATGATCGATGTGCAGGGCACGGACAATCCGGAATATAAAACATTGGACGCGTCGCCTAAGGATGATTTCGACCAGTGGAACGAGAGCCGCGACCGGACGATTCTGGATGCGCAGAGTTGGCAGCATACGGACCGGTATTACACAGGAACGCAGGATCTCGACGGACACGGCCATTGGGAAAACGTTCCTGATTACGGCCAAGTGTGGGTGCCGGATCAGGATTCGGGCTGGGCGCCGTATCGGGACGGCCAGTGGGTCTGGGAGCCTTATTACGGCTGGACGTGGCAATCGTCTGAACCGTGGGGATGGGCGCCGTATCACTACGGTCGGTGGTTCGTTTACGGTGGAAATTGGGCGTGGTGGCCGGGACCGATTGGCGTGTACGGCGGCTGGGGCTATAACCCCATTTGGTCGCCCGCCTATGTGTCGTTCTTTGGATGGGGCGACGGCTTCGATGTGGGATTCGGCTTCGGGAACATTGGCTGGCTCCCGATTGGGCCTGGCGATTACTTCTGCCCGTGGTGGGGCTACGGGGTGAATCGCGTGGGCTTCTATGGCTGGGGCGAGCGGGACAATTTCTTCCGGCGTGGCATTGGCGATCGCGGGTTTGGGGGCCGCGATTTCGGACGGCGGGAAAATCCGCTCTTCCGCGGCCGCAACGGATTTTCGAACATCAACCGCGTTGAAAACGACGCGCGCATCCGCAATGGAGTCTCGTCCATCCGCGGCAATGAATTCGGACGTGGCGGCGACGCAAGATTCCAACGCGGTATCGGGACGCAGCAACTCCATCAGGCGAACTTTATGACGGGACGGCTTCCTGTCGCGCCAACTCGCAGCAGCCTGGGGCGTTTGCAGCACAACGTATCTCCGTCGATTGCGCGGACAGCGAGTCTGAACAACCACCGCTTTTTCTCGCAAAGCAGGCCATCGTATACTCCGCGACCGTTCAGTCAGCAGGTTCAGCGAACGCAGCAGATGATCGCCAACTCGCGGAATGGGGCGATGAATAATCGCGGGAACAGCGGGATGAATGGTGCGAGGATGCCGACCGCTCCAGCAATGCAGCGGAATGGAACTGCACAAACGCGCTCGGTGAACGGCGCTCAAAATGGGCGGTTTAACAGTTCGCCACAGAGTGGAGTGCGTCCCGGCTGGCACAGCTTCACGCCTTCGAGCGGCGGAAACAATGGCTACCGGCCGTCGCAAGCTCCGGCGAGTATGAACCATCAGGGAGCGCCGTCGCGGTCATTCCAGCCATCGGGGCAGCCATCGCGGCCATCGCAGCGATTTGAACAGGCTCCGTCTGGGCAGCAACGGCAGGGCGGATGGCATCCGTTTACGCCGTCGCAACAGCAATCGAGGCCGGAGGGGCGATCCGGCAACTCCCGTTCTTATCGACCGTCGCTCGACATGCGCCAACCGGTTGTTTCGCGGCGCGCACCATCGAATTACTACGGCAGCGGAGCGCAGCAACGCTATGGGGGAGGCAGCCCTTATGGTGGGCGGCCAGCCAACACATACTCGCCGCAGTCGTACGGCGGGGGTGGCGGATCCTACGGCAGACCGAGTGGCGGCGGGTCTCGGGGTGGGGGTGGCGGATCCTACAGCAGACCGAGCGGTGGCGGGTCTCGCGGCGGCGGTGGCGGCGGCAGGTCAAGCGGGGGCGGTTCACACGCTTCAGGATCACGTGGCGGTGGAAGGCCGCACAGGTAAACTTGGGGTGCCCAGCCCTTTTAGCTCGCCATCGATTCTTCTTTAAAGAATTAGAATGCCTGCGGGAATCCCTTTCCGCCAATTTTGTCCAATCAGAATCAGAAAAATTTGTGACGGAGAGCATTCCCTTTGCTCTTAGCACAAGCGAGAATGGCTCGCTTGCCTGCGCAGGGCGCTATTCAGGAGAAGCTGTAGCGACACCCCAGAAGAAATCCGTTCAATTCTTCCCCAGATGCCTAGAACCGGCGCTAAGACGGGCGAGATACGAATCGAGCTCGCTGGTGCGGAAGAGCTTTAGCAGTCCTAGAACAATCACCAATCCTGCTGCTGAAGCTATTAAGAGGATTTCGAAGGAGCCGAGCGTCTTCTGCCATGAGATCGAACGCGACAGCCACTTTGCCAATTCGTACACCGCGACGCCGGAGAGAGCGGACGCCACGGAAACCTTCAGCAAGAACCGCAGCAGATCGTCAAGCTCGTGATTGTGGGTCCGCCGGACCAGCAGAGTGAAAAGTGCGATGGTAAAAACAATAATGCCTACAGAGCTTGCCGTCGCTAGTCCCAGATGCTGCGCCCGTCTAACCAGCCACCAATAAAGCGGGATATCCAGGAAAGTAAAAACAGTGCCGACAATCGCGGGCGTCCACGTGTCGCGTGTGCAATAAAAGCCGCGCGCGATCAGATTCTGCGCTCCCCAAGCAAACATGCCGATTGAGAAAAGTGCGAGGGTCGAAGCGGTGGCGTGCAGATCGGAAGAGGTCAAGCGCGTGTGAGAGAAAACCAAATGCACTACGTAAGGGCTTTCGGCAATCGTGAAAGCGGAAATGGGCACCAGCAGAAAGATCAGTCCTTTGAATGTGTCGTTCAAAACGCGATTTAGTTCGGTGAGCTTTCCTTCCGAGTACAACTGCGAAAGCACGGGAAACGAAGCGACGCCGATGGCCTGTCCCACTACTCCCAGGGGAACGCGCATCAGCGTCTTCGCGTAGGTGAGCCAGGTGATGGACGCGGGGACGAGATACGAGCCGAACCAGCGGATGATCCAGTCGTCCGTAAACGAAAGCGAGAGGGCAAGCATGATGGGGACGGCGAGCTTAACGAAAAGGCGAAAGCCAGGATGGCGCAAATTGAGAGCGGGGGAAAATTTCGCGCCAACCTGGTGCGCGCCGTAAACCTGCAAAATAAAATTGCCGAAAAAGGAACCCACCAGAACACCGACAGCAAAGCCAGTGATTCCGATGCGCGACGCAAGCAAAACACCGCCCAAGATAATGAAAGTGTTGTAGACGAGCGGCGCGAGGGACGGCACGACGAATCTTCCCTTCGCATATTGCACGGCGCTGAGAATGCCGCCCTGGTAAAAAAAGAATTGCGCGGGGAGCATGAGGCGCGTGAGGAAAACGACGTGCTGTTTTTCCGCAGGGCCGAAGCCCGGCGCGATCACGGAAACAAGCTGGGGAGCGAAAATCTCCGCTACGCAGATGAGCGCGGTGACGAGCAAACCCATGAAAGTGATCACCGTGGAAAAGACGCGCCAGCCTTCGTCCTCCTGATTCGCGGCGGCGAATTTGGTGAATACGGGAATGAAGGTGATGCTGAGAGAGCCGGCGGCCACAAGATAGTTCAGAAAATCAGGGAGTGTGAAAGCGGCGTAGTAGGCGTCGGTGATGGCTTTGGCGCCGATCTGATGCGCGACAGTCCATTCGCGGAAAAATCCGAGCACGCGGCTGAGCAGGACGCTGGTCATGACGATGCCCGTGGACTGTACGATTTTCCGATTCAGGCTGTAGGGTTTCACGCCAAAGATAGTACACGGGTTGAACGCAACACCCTCGACACGGTTTCAGTGCGATTGCCGCGTTTCTTACTACGGACCTAAGCGGATGAAGCCGCGCGGATTTTGCGCCTCTTATGGCACGGCTACAGCCGCGCCCTGACACGAACCTTTGGCTTCTGCCGAGGAGCGGAGAATTATCGAGGTGCGGGCTGGGAAGGCGCAGAGTTGACGGCCATGTAGGCTCGGCCAAACGCCGCCAACGGCTGACCCGCGGCGACGGCAATCGCCTGGACCGCATAGTTCCCTGCCGGGAATTTGCCGGGAGGCAGACTGATGCGAAATGAGGCAGAGCGAGACTTCGCGTCCACCTGGACTGGATCGAGAAGAGGCGTGCGGCTGACTTCTTCACCGTCGCGGAAAAAGACCAGGCCCCCACGCAAGGAAGCGGTATCGACATTTTTGGGAAGATACGCCTGAAAGAAAACGTAAATCGTTTGCTGGGACTGAAAGACATTTGTGACGCTGGGAATCAAGCGCTCGCCGGAAAACTCCAACGGCGAATTCTTGAGACTGGCGGCAAGGCCGACGGTTTTAATTTGCACCTCGGAAGATTTCGCTACGGGAGCGAGTTGACTGGAAAGCAAAACGGAGCTGAGCGCGAGGCGCTTGGGATCCGGAGCTGTTACGTCGAGCGCTTGCTCGAAGGTGCCGATACGCCCCGTCTCGTTTTCGCGCGCGACGAATTTCAGACGATAGGAACCGGGGGCAAGAATCATTCCACCTTGATAGAGGAGAGCGTTTCGATGTACCTGCTCGAAATGCTCGGCGCCGAGACGCACGTTAATCGTGTCTCGCAACTGCGCGACAACGCGCTTTGTGCCGGCGTCTTCCACTTGCGCGGCGAAATCGAATTCATCCTGCTGGCTGCCGCGCTTGGCGGCCCACTGCAAAGCGCCGGAAGGAAGTTTGGCGGCGATGGGGATGTAGACTTCCCCGCTGCGAAGACGGAATTGCAAAACTTCGAGAGCGATGGGCAGCTCGACGCGCGGCGAATCGGAGCGCAGCGCCTCTTCCAGTTGCTGATCACGATCGCCGGTAGACATGTGCTTGAAATCACGCGGCGCGAAATACCCCGTGCGATAACGCAGGCGCGCGCCGGGGATTTTAAGTTTCAACGTAACGCGGCGCCAGCTTCCATCCGGCCTGGTGTTTGAAGTGCTGTAGCCGATCAGATAGTAGCCGGACGTATCCTGCTGCACCTGCCGGAATGCTTTGGATAAATCGCCAATGTCGAAAAATGAGCGGCCGCCTGTATCGTCGGCGAGGGTGGAGAGCGTGTCGCGCGAATCCTGGCGCGATTCGGATTGCTTGAAAACGGAAACGCCGGAGAACATCGATTGTCCGGTCGAAGCGCCCTGGGTTGCGTCGCCTCCGGGAGTTTCAGCCATCAGTCCGCGCGCGTCGACGGTGTAAAAAGAAACGTTGGCGCGGTTTGCGGCGTCGGTAGCCGCTTCGAGCTCGGTGCGATTTTCCTCGCCTGTTTGCGTGATGCCGCCGGTAAATTGCATCACGATTTTTTTGCCAGGGATGTGTTTCAGGAGATTGGCAAGTCCCTGCATGGCGGAAAGTTTGCGATCGGTATTGAAGATATTGAATTCGGTGTCGTCCGGCGTGTAGGCCGCTCCGGTGTCCTCGCTGACGTCGTATTCGCCGTTCTGTGCAGGCGCGGCGGAAAGTCCGGCGAGCTGCGAATTGATTCCGGGGGTCAGGCTTTGAACTGCCTTTTCCAGGTTCGTACGCTGATTCGTGAAATCGGAGAGGATGCTCAATTGATTTCCGAGCACGGCGACAGAAACAAGATCGGCGGGCGTCATTTGTTGGCGGACGAATTTGAGGGCGGCATCGCGCGCGCGCAAAAGCTCGTCGTTCTGCATGGAAGACAAATCAAAAAACAGGAGAATCATGCGGTGGTCGCGAACGGTTGCGGCCAAGGCGTCGCTCGAAACCGTTGCCGTGGACTCGATGGGTATAACGACGGGCGGCCCGGCGGTTTTTCCGGCGGTTTCGAGAGATTCGATATCCGAATAGACGAAAGAGAGAATCCTCTGCTGCTTGCCGTCTTCGAGGAGGGTGAACTGATCCGCACGAAGCCCGCGAATGGGGCTTCCGGAGCGATCGGTGACTTCCGCGTCGATGACGACGAGATTTACATTCTGGTGCATAACCGCCGGGGCCGCTTTCTTCTGCTGCTTCCGTGGCGGCGCGGGGATTTTTTGCTCCTGCGAAAACGCGGCAGGAACCATCAAGAGGAACGCGAAAAGCGAGAACAGAAGCTTGCGCATTAGAAGTTCACCCGTAAAGAGAGATTCATCGTGCGCATGGAGCCCGCCCTTGTTACGCGGCCATACGTGAACGAATTCACCACGGTGGAAAGTCCGGAGAAATTCGGAGTGTTTGTCAAGTTTTGAACTTGCCAGGCAAGAGTCATGCGGCGCTGCTGGTCTTTGCCGAACACCATGGATTTTGAGAGGCCAGCGTTAATGCTGAAGCTTCCGGGGCCACAGATGGTGTTGCGTGATGCGTCGCCGAACGTGCCGACTGGCGGGGCCACAAATGCCGCAGTATTGAAGAAATTGAGGGGCGTGCGCTGGCCGGCTGGTAAGCAAGGATCTCCAATCTGATTTGCGCGTTCGGAAAATCCGCCGCCGCTTGCGGTGTTGTCAGAAGGAGGGCCAAGCGCCGTGTACGGCTGGCCGCTGGAGACAGTAGTGATGACGTTGAGACGGTAATTCCCCAAGAGCGAGGCTTGCCAGCCGTGGTGGGCCCAACGCTGCCGCGGGCCGAAGGGAAGTTCATAGACTCCGAATGTGCGAAGCTGATGGCGCACATCGGATGCGGAGCGGCCCCACTCCGCGCGCAGATTGCCGTCCTGCTGCTCGACGACGGGAGAGCCGCCGCCGATGGAGCTGGCATCATCGAGCGATTTACCGAAGGTATAGACGCCATAAACGGTGAGTCCGCGCGACATGCGCTTCTGCAGGCGAACCTGAAGGGCGTGATAAATCGACTCGGCGCCGGACTGATCCAAAGTGAAGCCGCCGACGTTTGGGATGCGGCGCACGTCGCCATTGAGCTGTACGAGCCTGTTGGGAGCGCGAAGGATGTCCAGATTTGCACCCTTCGTACCGGTGTAAGTGACGTCAAGAACCCAACTGCGGGGCAATTGCTGCTCGAGGCCCAGATCCCAAATCTGAATTTGCGGCACGGCATAATTTGGATCGACCGCGATGGTGTTGGTGATTATCCCCGAGGACGGCTGCGAAGGCTGCGCCGGGAAACCGTTTTCAAGGGTCAAGAATTGGCTGGCGGAGCTGCTCAAGAATTGAGCCTGCGCCCACGGCGGCTGATTCGCAAGTTCGGATGCGAGGTGACCATACACTGATTCGCTATAGAAAATCGAGTAGCCCGAACGGACGATGAAGGCATGCTTGGCAAAAGGCTTCCACGCCATTCCGAAACGCGGCGCCCAGTTATTATAACTGCCGCGAATCAGAGATCTGGGTAACGAGCCGCTGAAGGGGCCCGGCTGACCGGGCGTGACAACTTGCGCCTGAGTGATGTCCGAATTCACGTCGAGATTCGCGATCTTATTGAAGAGCTCAATCGGCGGCGTCTCTACTTCATAGCGCAAACCGAATTCGAAAGTGAAGCGCGGCCGGATGCGCCAGTCATCCTGAGCAAAGCCGATGAAGCCCCAGTTGCGAAAATAAGTATTGGTGCTGCCAAATTGCAACTGCGTGGTCTGCGGCACGCCGAGGAGAAAATCCGCGAAGTCCACACCCAACTGGCCGGGCACGGGCTGGCCGGAAGAGTCGAGCTGGCTGGTCATCAGCCCAGTGAAATTGAACTGGCCGCGAGGGATGGGGTCGGCCTGGTTGTTGTCCTGCATGCGGCGCACTTCCCCGCCGACGGTGATGGTGTGTTTAGGCAAGACGTAGGTGACGGTATCGTTGAAACGCAAAGTTTGGTTGCGAACGAGCGAAGGAATCGGGTCGGACAGGCCAGTGAAATTCGTGAAATTGATTCCCGGGATACCGAAATTAATCGGGGCATTCGAGATGCCGCCGATTCCGAGCTGTCCGGAGATATCGTTGACAAAAGAATTGTCGCTCAAAATGCGGATGCGGCTGCGGCTCCAATTCACAGAGGAGTTGTTCGTCAAACGAGGCGACCAGGTTTGAACGAAGCGCAGATCAACATTCTGATTGCGCGACGAACTAGTTCCCCCAAGGGTCAGAAAATCTCCAAGCGTATTGCTGCGACTGGAATTGAAATTGTATCCGCCGTTTACGCTGAACTTCCGGGAAATTGTGTGCAGGATGTGGATGTTGACGGAATCGCTCGACTGGGGAACCGTCGTTTCGAGATGGTAATTTTGCACCGTGCCGGGAAGATTGGCTGGCGGAATGTATTTCAAAAGCCCCAGCGCGGCATTGTCCTGCATGCCAACCGGAATCGAGCAGCCGAGCGGCGTGCGGGGGCCATTGGAATTGGAAAACGGGTCGTAGAGTTGCGGGACAACGCCGCAGAAATTGCCACCGCGTTCGGCTTGCGTGGGAACGGTGGAAAAAACATCCTGGGGCGATTGCTGGCGATTGAGACTGTAGTTCGCGAAGAAAAATGTCTTGTCGCTGCCGTCGTAGATATGCGGAATCTTGAGAGGTCCGCCAGCATTGAAGAGAAGACGCTCGTTGTAATAGCCAATCTTGGGCGGATTGGCCTCCGTCAAGGAATACGGGCGGGCATTGAAGGCCGAATTTTGGTATGTCTCGGCAAAACCGTAATGGATGCGGTTCACCTGCGCCCTGAACCTCTGCATGATGAAAATGCCGCCGCCCCCACCGCCCGGGGGGCCGCCGCCGCGAAAACCACCGGGACCGCCGCGGCCACCGCCTCCAGCGACAAATATTCTTTTTTGACCAGGGGCCGGACCGAGATCGACGCCCAGGTTCGAGCCCGGCAGACCGCCGCGGCCAAAGCTGGGGCCAAACGTGTTTGCGCCGATACCGACCGAGCCATTCAGTAATAATGAATCCGAAGAAGATGCAGCACCGAGCGGGGTATTTGCAGCAGCGGGAGTCTGATCGGCCGCGGTTGAGTCACCGCCTCCTTGCACGTCCACGTCGACTTGCTGAAAACCACCCATGCCCTGGCGCATCGCGTTGGCCAGACCAGCAGCCATTGCTGGCCCTGTTCGACGGCCGCTGCCGGGTTGGCGTTGAACGGCCGCCTGGCCTTGGGCGGTGCGAGTTGGCGCGCCTTGCTGCGCGACGACGGGCTTGCTATTTCGCGGAGGTGTTTCGTCGGATGGCTTTGACGGTTTCGCGGCCACGACGGCGCCCGAATTACCCGAAGACATTTCGGCGAGGGAGAGTACATGAAGAACAAGAGTAAGTGGAGGCGGAGGAGGCGTTGCGGACTGGAACGTGCTGTCGAGCGTCGCGGTTCCGAAACCCAGAGCATCGGAAGACAGTTGGTAGGAGCCCGGGGGAAGTCCCGGGAAGCTAAACTTGCCGCTTTCATCGGTCCAAGTTACCCATCGCTGATGCGTGGTCGAATTTTCCGCGCGAACGGTGGCCCCCGGAATCGGAGTGCCGGCCTCCGTTTGAACGATGCCAGTAACGGCGATGGGAGTCCGCGAGGCGGCATTCTGCTGAGCTCGCGCGGCAGGTGCGATGGCGAGTAGAACTCCGAGAATCAAACCGAATGTTCTGTTTAGGTTCAGGCTCGAACACCTTTTCCGAAATTTTGGACAGTAACCGTATGGACAGACGAAGGCCCGGTCGCGCTTCGTGTTGAGGTCACAATCTTCGCCAATTTGCAGCGCGAACCGGGCCACGGAAACAATTGCCCGGCAGTTGTGTGACGTGCATCACCTGCCGGGCGTTGCTGCGGATTTCAAACGCGATTACTAATTGAGACTTGTACCGGGACCCGGACCGCCTCCGCTCCGCCTTTCCTGCATTCTCTTTTGCTGGTTCTTCTGGATGTCATCGAACTTCTTCTGCTGATTTTCGTCAAGATTGGAACGGATCTGCTTGTTGGTGTCCTCACGAATGTCGCGCATCTTCTGGAAGCGATCTTGTTGCGACAAAGTTGAATCGCTGCGGAGGTCTTCCATTTTTTTCTGCTCATCTTGCAAAATGGGCTTGATTTTCGCCTGCTCGTCATCCGTGAGAGTGAGTTGTTTGGTCAGCATTTGGAGCCGCTGGTCAGGCGACTGCATCATGCGCCGCCGATTATTCATCTTCTTTTGAGGCTGCTGTTGCGTTTGATCCTGTGGCGTGGATGCCAGAAGCGACGCGCCTGCGAAGAAAAACAAGCCTACCACTAAGGAAAAAATCCCCACAAACCGCCGAAGTTGTTTTGCCATGCGAGTTTCCTCCTAGAGTGACAAATGTGTGACTGAGTGTCTCGCCTGTGGATCACACACGCTGGTAATGTAGAGCACCGAAAGCGAGTAGAACCGAGTCTACCGCACCTTTACGTGTAGTATTCATGCGGGCGGGCGGAAAAGTTCCAGAATTTTTCGGCGGTTTTCGGGCGCCATGGACAAAGTAGCCGGGCAGCGAGCTGAGACGGTGGAGCATCAATCTTCATACAATGAATGGACTGTGCGTTCGCGGTGGATGGACGCGAAACGGAATGAATAAGCGACGATGGAAAATTCGAGGCGTACCGGCGGCTTTGACGCTGCTGTGCGGATGCATAACGATGGGGCTGGGCGCGACTCACCAGGAAAAGGGCGCCGGCATCCGTATTGCGCCGACGTTCTACAAAGACGTAGAACCGATTTTGCAGCAGCACTGCCAGACATGCCATCGGGCGGGCGAAATCGCGCCCATACCGCTGGTGACGTATGAGGAGACACGGCGGTACGCCCGACAGATCAAAGACAGGGTGGCGCGAAGAGTCATGCCGCCGTGGTTCGCTGATCCGTGCTGCGGACATTTCGCAAATGATCCATCATTGACAACTGCGGAGATCACGACGCTCGCCGCCTGGGCCGATGACGGAGCGGCCGAAGGCAATCCTCACGACGCGCCGCCACCGCGGCATTGGGCGTCGGGATGGATTATCCCGCAGCCGGATGATGTGGTGCGAATGCCGGAGCCGGTGGCAATTCCCGCCAATGGTGACGTGGAATATACGTATGAAATTGTGCCGACGGGATTCAAGAAGGATGAGTGGGTGCAAATGGCGGAGATTCGGCCTTCGAGCCGGAAGAATGTGCATCATGCAGTGGTTTATGTTCGGCCGCCCAGATCAAAATGGCTGCGGAATGCACCGGTGGGCGCGCCATTCACGGCGTCGAGTCTGAAGGATGCGCAGGACCGGCGCGACGCGGAATGGACCGACAGCGACGTGCTGCTTGTCTACGCGCCAGGGAGTTCGCCGGACGAGTGGACTGCAAAGATGGCAAAATTCGTTCCGGCAGGCTCGGATCTTGTTTTTCAAATGCATTACGTGACGAAAAGACATGCAGAAACGGATCAGTCAAGCATCGGGCTGGTTTTTGCAAAGCAGCCTCCTGCAAAACGCGTGCTGACACTGCAACTAACGAATGACCGCTTCATCATCCCGCCGGGCGTGCCGGATTTCCGCGTGGAGGTTCATGGAACTTTGCCGAATGATTGCACGCTGCTCAGTTTTCTGCCGCACATGCACCTGCGCGGCAAGAAGTTCGAATACAACATCATTCACGATGACGGCACGATCGAGACGCTGCTGCGCGTGAATTATAATTTTTACTGGCAGTTGAGCTACCGGCTGGCGCAGCCCCGCTTCCTGAAAGCTGGAACGGACCTGCAAGCCGTGGCGTGGTATGACAACTCGCGCAACAATCCGCACAATCCCGACCCGACAGCCGCGGTGCGGTGGGGCGATCAGACGTACGACGAAATGATGGTGGGGTTTTTCGATGTGGCGGTGCCGGCAAACGTTGATAAGCAACAATTCTTCGTTCGCGGGAACGGCGAGGAGCCGTAGAAAAAATCATGGCGGTTTGTGCGCGGCACAAAAACCTCACGTCAGTTCGCCCAGCCAACGGACGGCCAGACGAGCGGGACCTGAGCCACAGCCGTCACGAATCGGGAGACCGCGGGCTAAGCGCGAAGGTGGTCCGCCTTCCAGGTTTTAATCATTTGCTTGATGGTTTTCTTGTCCCTCACTTTTTCGTCCAGGACGTCGCGAGCGAGATCGGGGAGCTCGGCGTCGCTGGCAAAACGCAAAGCGATAAGTTGTGCGACAGCGAATTCCTGGATGAGCGGCTTCAGATCGGCGGGGAGAAGTGTTTCGAGACGCAAGCGCATTTCGAGGCGGATGACGCGGTCCTGCACGGCTAGCGCGAACATTCGCGCATAGAGCGCGACTAGCAAGAGCGCAATCGCGACGAGAAGCGACACGAGTACGTCGAAAGAAAACCAAGTGTGCACGAGCTTGTAAATCGAGTACACGAGATTGAGAAACAGAATCGACAACGCCACCATATGGAATGCTGGGACGATGCGCGTGTGGTTCGCGAAAGTTTGCTCTTTCATGCATCACCTCGAAAAATAAAACTTCGATCTGTGCATCAGTTAGACACGGAAACTCTATCCTGGTTATCCGTTCATCCCACGTTTTCAGATACTGAAGCGGCTGCACTGAATGCGAAATTGCATCGCCGGTTGCGCATCCTTGCGAGACTGAAAGCGCCTATTTCGACGGGCCCAGGCCAAACGCGCGCGAGTGAAACTCGAGCGCCGCGGGCAAGTGCGCAGCGAAATAGCGCCAGTCATGACCTCCGGGATAGAGATGAAATTCGTGCGGGATGCCGCGCGAGGCGAGCGTGTCGTGAAGAGTCTGCGCGCCTTTCTCGAAACCGTAATCGTCCTGGGTGCCGCAGTCAAAATAAATTTTGAGTCCCGCGAGATGGGCGGTGCGCGCCAAAGTTAGCGGATCATTTCGATGCCAAAATGCGGGATCGGGTGGCGTGCCGAAGACGCCGAGAACTGCCAGCAATCGCGACTGCCGGGGATTTGAGAATCTCACATTCGGAAGATCGCCAATCAGAGCGGCACTGCCGGCGCTGACGGAGACAAACAGAGCCGGATGACGAAAAGCTAAATGCAGAGCGCCGTAGCCGCCCATGGAAATTCCGCCGATGCCGCGATAATGGCAGCCGGGGCGCGTGCGATAGGTGCGTTCGATGAAGGGCAGGAATTCACGGAGGAAAAAATCTTCGTAACGTTGATGTCCGTCGCGCGAATTGATGTAGAAGCTGGTACCCGCATCGGGCGTGACGATCAGAAATTCGCCGAGCTGCTTTTGTTCCCAAAGGTCCTCGATCAAATTCCAACCTCCAGAGCTGACGAGCATTTGTTCATTTTCGCCGAGGCCGTGAAGGAAGTAGAGAACCGGGTAACGCTGCGTTTTATTTTCGTCGTAAGTGGGCGGCAGGATGGCGCAGTAGCGCACGGCGCGCCCGAGAATTTGGCTGCGCATCGAGCGGCATTCGATGCGGCCCAATGAGGCCTGAGCACGCGAAGGGCACGCGACGGAGACGAAGACGAGCGCTGCGAACGCCGCAACGCTCCGCAGGCTATTCATACCGCAGGGCCTCGACAGGATTGAGATGCGCGGCGCGAGAGGCAGGGTATAGTCCCGCGGCGAGACTAACAATGATGGCGAAGACAATCGCGGCAAGCGCGAGCCACAATGGCACGGCAGAAATATTCACGGGCGGCAGATTTTGGCGACTGAGGTAAATGTTGGTACCAAGGTTGATGCCTTTGCCTATCAGCCAGCCGAGTGCCACTCCGCCAAGGCCTCCAACGAGGCCCATCACGCCGGCCTCCGCGAAAAAGAGTTGCTTGATGTCGCGATCATCCGCGCCCAGGGCTTTGAAAACGCCGATTTCGCGGCGACGTTCAAGAATGGCCATGACGAGAGTATTGACAATGCCGAGAGTCGCGACCGCCAAAGCGAGGCTGCCGAAAATGGTGAGAAGCATGTCGATGACAGTGAAAAATAGACGGAGGTTACGAGTGGTATCGAGAAGGGAAAAAGTGGTGAAACCCATGCTCTTGATTGCGGCCTCGACTTGCGGAACCTGTGTGGGGCTTTTGACGCGGACGGTGAGGCTGGCGTAGCTGTTCGTCTTGCTGGAGCCGTTCAAGACATCGCGAAGGTCGTTGACTTGCGTGGCGCTGAGCGTTTGAGCGACGGTGAGGGGGATGTAAACGCGACTGCGGCCGAAGCCGCCGAAGCCTCCTTCAGGTTCCGTTTCCACAATGCCGACGATACGTAATTTTCGTTCGTGGGGAACCACGGAGAAGCCGCCGTTTCCGGAACTCTCGCTGCTATTGCCTGCAGGGACCTTTTTGGAGGTTCCGGCCTGCGCGGGGAGGGCTTTTCGTTCCGCGTAACGCAAGATAAGATCTTTGCCGAGCAGCGAAGAGGGCTGAGCGGAGAGATCTTTAGCGAATTCCATTTGGAGGATGGCTTCATCAGCGTTTGGACTGGAAAAGAATTTGCCTTGCATACCGTCGAATGCACCATCCGTGCGCGCGGAATCGGGCATGCCAGCGACCATCGTGGGATACGGTTTATCGTCGTAACGCACTTCGGTCATAAAACGAATCTGGGGATAAACTTCGTTGACGTTGGAGAGTTGTGTGATCTCCCGGCGAGCGGATTCATCAAGAGCACGTGCCGGAGTCGAAGAATTGGCAGATTCATTCTGCCGCGAGGGACGGCCGAAATCGCCGTCGTAACGCGAAGTGACAAAGATGGCGTTGAACAGGCCACTGCTCGCGAGGCGCCGGGAAGCGAACTGCTGCAAGCCGACGCCGAAGGAAAGCATGGCGACCAAAGAAGCGACTCCGACCGCGACGCCCAGCGTGGTGAGCGAATTCCGGAGGATGGCTTCGCGCAAATTGCGGACGGCGAGCTCGGTTAGATCACCTATCTTCATGATTGCACTTCCTCGCGGGGCTTCGGCGTGACGCTGATTAATTTTCCGTCGGCGACTGTGGCGATGCGATGAGCAAAACGCTCGGCCAAGGGGCGCTCGTGCGTGACCATGACGATGGTCATGCTCAGGGATTGATTGAAATTTTTGAGCAGGAGCATGATTTCTTCGCCGGTGGCGCTGTCCAAGTTTCCCGTGGGCTCGTCGGCGAGCAGAATCGTCGGGCGATTGACAAGAGCGCGAGCAAGCGCGGCGCGTTGCTGCTCGCCTCCGGAAAGCTCACTGGGGCGATGCGAGAAACGCTTTTCCAAGCGCACAAGCTGGAGCGCCTGGCGAACGCGCGCAGCACGATCCGCGCGGTCAACTTCCGCCAAACGTAGCGGCAGTTCGACGTTTTCCTCGAGCGTCATGCGCGGCAGCAAATTAAAAGCTTGAAAAACCATGCCTACGGTGAGACTGCGGTAACGCGCGAGCTCGTGCGTATCCATTTCCGCCAGATTGCGGCCGCGCACGACGATTGCGCCGGCCGTGGGGCGGTCGAGGCCCGCGAGCAGATTGAGAAGCGTGGATTTGCCGGAACCAGAACTGCCGAGAAGCGCCAAAAATTCGCCGGCGCCGACGCTGAGGCTTACGTCGTCAACAGCGCGAATGAGCGCGGCGCCCATTTGGTAATGGCGCGAGACGTTGTCCGCGCGAATTGCAACCCCATTGTCGCCTTGTGGCATTTACCACCCTCGATGTTACTACGCGCGGGAAAGGCTGGGAGTTTCTTTATTGTTAGCCGCGAGCACGTTAAAGGGAACGAGACCCGGCAAGACGAGATGTGTTCGTTTACTTTGACAATGACGCTAGGGTGCGCGCGCCATTCGATACTCGAGGATTGGTGTCTCGCGTGGAAAAACTGATGCGCGGATAGAAAGCGGTAATTAAGTAGAGACCGTTTGTACGTTTGAAGAAGAGTGCGCGAAGACCCCGAAACGGAGCCTTCGCGCAGAAAGTATAAGCGATGTTTGAGGCTGACTAATTTGCGGCGCCGCGAGTGTGCGGACGGTCGCTCTCGGCGTAATCCGCGGAAGATTCACCCGTGGAGGAGATATCTTCGGCACCGGTATTCTTCAGGATGTCCTTGGCTTTTTTCACCCAGTCCGAGTTGTCGCAATGGATGGACAAGAGAATCCCACCTTTTTCCATGCGACCCTGGTAACGCTTGGCCTCGTATTCGGGGATGCCCATGCCCACGAGAGCGCCGACGAAGCCGCCGACCGCGCCACCCGCACCAAGTCCGGCGAGAGTTGCCACAATAGGTCCAGCGGCAATGAAGGGACCAAGTCCCGGGATTGCAAGTGCGCCAATTCCCACGAGCCAACCGAGCGCTCCACCAATGACAGCGCCGGAGCCTGCGCCGGTGGTTGCCCCTTCCGGAGCTTTGGTGTTTTTCTCCGTGAGAAGATCTTTGGAGCCGAGATTTTCCGGTAGAAGAACGGAGATATCCGCATTGCGGAATCCCGCGTCCTTCAGTGTCCCCAGGGCATATTCAACGCCGGGGCGATTCGCATAAATGCCAAACACCGCCGTGTTTTTGCCAGCCATAGTCTTTCCTCCGATTCCGTTGGATTTTGCTTATTGTGTGGAATGCTTCGGAACAATGCGGATTTCATCCGTGACGTTTCCCTGCCCCGCGACTTCAGAGGCTTTCGCGGCGATGACTTCTTTTTCTTTCCGCGAATTGACTGGGCCCTTTAAGGTGACGTGGCCGTCACGCGTTATGACCTTGATATTGTGGGCATAAGTCGACAGGGTCTTGTCGTTTATGATCAAGCGCCGGATGCGCCGAGTGATTTGCAGATCGGACGAATTGTTCTTCTGTTGATCGGCGGTTATGCCGGCGTTTTGATTTTTCTTGGTGTTGTCCGGCGGCGTCTGTTGCGCCGCAGCACGGGACGGCACCGAACACACGAGCAGGATCGCGAGCAGTACGACCGATGCGAACCACGAAAGTCCCGAGCTAGACCTTGTTGCTGCTTTCATTCGATTTCTCCCCTATCTTTCCTTCCTTCATCATCGAATCGTCTGACGTTGCGAAAACCAATTCTGAAAAATTTAAGGTGTGCAGCTAGGCTCTCGCTGAATCGGTCACTTCCTGGCTCGGGAGGTCTTGAGGATCGTGAGGAGTTTCCGGACGTGGCTTATCACGCCGTGGCGCGGGCTTAGTCGGGTCATTGGAGCGCCGTTTGCGTCTGCGGCCAGGTTCTGGCCGACTCGGATCCGGCTGAGGCGGTTCCTCCAGCCCGGCTTTTGCCTGCACGCCATGCTGTTGAGTTGGCATTTTTTGCTCCTCCCTTCCTGCTAGACTTATGGATTCTCCCAGGCTGCGAGAAGTTTGAGCCATCGAAGCGGGCGATGCCATCCGGCATACGCTGTAACCCGCGACAAAATTGAATGTACAAAAATGTATTTAAGCTAGAAGAGGTAGGAGGGGCCGTTATTATCGGGTGGAATTGCAACGGCCCCTTTTGGAGGGTTGAAGCTAGAGGCGAGTGAGTACTGCGGTCGAGTGAACATTACGCGACGAGAATACTGAAACGCATGGAACAAGGCTATCGGCGGAAAACTTTAGTTCCGGGAAGGATTCTCCGTAGGAACTGCTGGACAAGAGGCCTACACCCGCTACAGCTATCTGCCACTTACCGCATTGGGTGGGTCCTGGCCCAGAGCCGTCGCCAAATCAATTTGGTGCTCTTGCTCGTTCACCAGAATGTCGCGGATATGCTCCGCCATGGCGAATTCTCCAAGGGCTTCGCACTGGCGGACGCGCTCGCGATAGGCGCGAATGGTTTCGTTCTCCTGCTCCAGATCGTAACGAAGCATATCGGTTGCTTTTTCGGAGGTGCGAACTTCCAGAGGCTTCACCGCGGGCATGCCGCCCAAGTAATCAATCTGTTTGGCGATGATAAGAGCGTGATTGAGCTCTTCCTGAGCGTGTTTCTCGAGCTCGGCGGCAATATTCATGTAAGCGGCGCCCTTAAGCGCCTGTGAATAAACGACGTAAGCGATGATGGCCTGATATTCGCGAGCCAGATCTTTATTCAACAAATCAATCAGCTCGCTGCGAGATATCTTGGATTCACGTGAAGCGGCCTCACTCGAAGTTGAAGACGTTGAACTTGACGGTGCCTTGGCCATGCGGCTCCTTTCAGAATGAATTATAAGGAGCGAAACGCCTTGGGCGGAGTAAGGCGTTTCGCCTCAGAAAGACAAAGAATCAGGCAACCGAGACGTAGCTCGCTAGATCCGGCCTGCGCGGTGAGCTTGTTCTTGCTCAGCCTTCAGAGTATCCGCGAACTCTTCAGTTTGCTTTTCCGCTGCTTCGCGGGTGATGCCGTAATACTCCTGCAGTTTTCCCACGAGCTGTTGGCGATTGCCGTCGATGACGTCAAGGTCATCCTCGGTGAGCTTGCCCCATCTAACCTTAGCCTTGCCCTTATATTGTTTCCATTTGCCCTGAAGTTGGTCCCAGTTCATTTGTTACCTCCGTTAAGAGTCAGAGTCATTGTGTGGTTCGGGCTGATAACCTGTCTCGCCGGCCTTTGTACGGTCAGCGAAAGGCGGCAGTATTTAGAAAACACCATTGGGGACGAGGAAGGAATACGGCGTAACCCTGATAGGAACGGGGACAATCGGGTAGCCAAAGTGCCGTGTCCAAGGCACTTAAGAGCTATACAGCAAACCCTGACCCGCGATACCTGAATAGGTGTATTGTCCCGCGGCCGAAAAGAGACTAAAAGTGTTACGTCACCAGGGGCGTGTGGCCCGGGCCCGAACTGAAATCGCAGTTTGCCCCTAAGAGGAGGCGCAATGCTGAGTTGGGCAGTGGTATTCCTCATCGTAGCGATTATCGCGGCGGTGTTTGGGTTTTTCGGGATCGCGGCAGCGGCTGCGGGAATCGCCAAGATCCTTTTCTTCGTGTTCATCATTCTGTTCCTGGTGTCTCTGGTCGGCGGATTAATGCGCCGGACGTAGGGGCGCGAGCCTAGGTGAAAAGAATCGCGGGGACGAGTTCCTCGCGATACCAGACTCTCTACGAAAGGCATCCATGAAGGCTGCCACGATTATTGGGATCATACTGATTGCGCTCGCTGTGATTTCGTTTGCCTACCAAGGGATTACTTACACCACGCATAAGAAAGTGGTGGATCTGGGGCCAATCCAAGCTTCCAAGACAGAACATAAGACAATTCCACTCTCACCGATATTCGGCGGGATTCTGCTGGTGGGAGGAATTATTCTGGTAGTGGCAGGCAACAGGGGAAAAGCTTAAGTCGCCACAATTCAAGAGTACTCAAACGCCCCACATTGGCGTGCGATAGCACGCCCGACCTCGTTCTCCAATTATCAAAATCAGAAATTGCTCCGGGTTTCTAGGGTTTTGCGGGTGCCGCTACAGGTTCAGGCGCGGCAGATACCGTCTTTAACTCGCCAATTTGCTTGACTACGCGAGCCCATTCCTTTTTGTGTTTTCGAGTCGCAAACGGCGCATTGAGGTTGCTGTAGTAGGCGAGGATATCCCGGCGCAGCTCCGGCGAGATTTGCTGGAAGTGGTTCTTAGCCAGGCGGTCGAGAAGCTCGGCGTAGGTCGAATCGGCCAAAGGATAGTCGCCGGGGCTTGTGACAGTACCAGTGTCGAAATTGTCGTTTTGAATTTGCGGCTCGCCGGTCGCCTCTTTTTGATGAATGGCGGCGGCGTAGTCCTTGATGGTGGCATTGAAGCTAGTCATGAAGAGCTGGCCAGCTTCGGGGGTCGGCGCGTGAAACGACAAGGTTCTCAGCGGCCCTATCTTCGGGATTATTCGCAGCAGGAAAGAAAGGAGCCTGGCGCCGAAACCCGGCGTCCGATATTCATTTTTCCAGCTCTTCCTGTAAGTGGCGCGCGAAATATTGTAGATAAACTTACGGCGCGTGATGCCAGGAATTTCCCTTTGAATGCCGTCTTTCTTCGTTTGCCATGCCACCTTGGTCATTTGGGGAATGACGGTGCCGACGCTGTAACGAAACGTCCCGACGGCAAGGCCGTAATTGGTGATGACGGAATTGAGGTCAAGGGAATACGTGTCGCGGAAAGCCCGTTGGAGCAGGTCCTGAGAAACCTGGAATCCGATGCGATCGTGATAATCCTCAGAAGCATAGTGTCCCTTGGCAACCTCCAGGACATCGAATCCGAATTCCGTTTTCAAATGAGCCGCAGGATCCTGATCGTAGACGACGATCGGTCCATATTTACGCCGAAGCTTCGGATACAGCATCGGGACGACGCGGTTAACAGCGAGGCGATGGCCATCGTTGTCCGCGACGTAATGGGCTAACGCGCCAAGAGAGAAAGCGTATTCGTTCAAGTCGGTTGAATCGCGGACGAGAGCCTTGACGAAATCGGCGCTGCGGACATAGTGAGTGAGATCGCTGAAAAATCTATTCCCGAAGGGATAATAACCCATGTCCTGAATGATGGCGCCGCCGTAGGCGTATGCGCGCGCACTTTTCAGATCGGCACGAGTGGAATTGGGGAATCGCTTAAGAAGCAGTGGCTTAATGACGGGGTCCCATTCGCTGTCGATAATCGCTTCGTGAGTGAGAACCGAGTAGCCCTGCGAGCCCTGAACTGTGAATATGAGGACGAACAGAAGAACCGCTGCGGATTTGAGCGTCAAGCGTAATGGGAATGATCTCCCTGATGCGTTTGAAGCGGAATTCGAAAGAGTTTGCGACACCTGGCGGGATGTTTGCCGATATTTTCTCATGCTTAGCATATTGGCCTCTGGGGACCCTTATTGGTACCAGGCAAACCAGCATTGTGGGGCTGGTTCGCATTGATGGATCGAGATTCAGTTGCTGGGTTCATTGGCAGAGAATGGGACGAGCACGCCAAACGGCAAACGGTCGAACATATCGCTGAGGCGTATCAAACGTTTCTTCCCTCGCCTGCACGGTATCAATGATTCCCCGGTGAGAACGTTGACCCATCGCTCGGGTGCAGAAGAAGGGAGAGCCAGTGCAGTCGAACGCCATGTCTTCTGGCCGACCGGGAACGTTCCGGGCGCGGCGATGTTTGCGAGCAATCGCGAAACAGCGACAACGATCCAATCCTGGCCAGAACAGCGAGCGAAGGCATGCACGAATTCGCTTTTTCCGTCAACTTTGATGGGAAGGTAGTCGCCTTTCGAGAATAGCTCCTGGTGCGCTCGTCGAAATTGCAGAATGCGAGCGGTTATGTATAGCTTGAGACGGCCATCGCACCAATGGTTCAGCAGGTCCTCACAGATCTCAGGGAGTGCGCCGGCGTTGCAGGATTTCAGCTCATGGAGGATTTGCATTCGTTTCTTGAAATCCACGGGCTGCCTGTTATCCGGATCCGTCAAGCGGAAATTCCAAATTTCAGTGCCTTGGTAAAAGTCCGGGATGCCCGGTGAAGTCATTTTCAAGATGAGCTGAGAAAGAGAGTTAAAAGCGCCATAGAATGCGAGTTTCTGGTGCAAGACGAGGAAATCCCTGAAAAAGCGATTGCCGGCGGAATCTTCCAGGATCGAATGGACGAATTTGCGGAGGGCGGCTTCGTGCGGCTCATTGGGAGAGATCCAATTCGTGTGAATCCTCGCTTCCTTTACTGACTTAATAAAAAACCGCTCGATGCGCTGCGTGAGTTCCTCGCGATTCATATTTTTCGAGCATCCCATGGGCCAAATACCAAGCATAGCCTGGTAAAGCATGACCTCCTCGCGGGGAGTTGGCGCGCGAAGTTCCCCCACGCGAGTCTTCTTGGCGCTGTTCCAGTTGGACCAGCGCGCGAGGTATTTCCGCCATTCGTCAGGAATTTCGGACAGGACATTAAGCCTGGCGCGCACGTCTTCGCTCCATTTCGTGTCGTGAGTGGAAGTAGCGCTAAGACTATGCGGATGATGCTGTAAGGCGCGAGAATTGAATTCGTGAAACGCGAGCGAGCCAAAGCGAATGTCAGAGTGGAACGGATTGTTGCCAACTTCGTTCACCGAAATCAGGCTGGAATGAGCAAAAATCGCGCTGTCTTCCAGGCCCTTGGCCATGGCCGCACCGGTGAATTGTTGCCAGCGCATGATGAAGTCGAGCCAGGCGCGTTCCTGCTCCGAGGTGAACAGCAGTTCGGCAAGGAAAACCTGATGCAAGAAATCCCACGTAGCATTGGTGACGGCTGCACCGGGCGTCCGGTGACGCGCGCCGGACAACGCCTGCTGCAGGAAGACCCGGTCTTGCGGGCGCAAAGTCGTATCCCGGTAATAGGTTCTGTACACGGGAAGGCAGGCAGTGATCTCCTTCAGTCCGCGTACCAATTCGGCGAGCCGGAGATCGCGTCCGCGAGGCCAGATCGCGGCAAGCTTGGCGAGGCGGTAAGTCAAGCGACCGACGTCCGCCGGGAATAATCGGTCCATGACTTCTTTGTTCCGAAGGTACCACGTATCCGCAAACGAGGAATTTCGCCCGGTGAATTTTCGATAGGACTTCTCAAGAGCGCGATAACCATCCTGGTCAATAAAGACAGCATTGGCGGCATTAAGAAAATCGTAGCCGGTAGTGCCAGAAACGGGCCATTCGGGAGGAAGGGTTTCATTGCCGCAGGTGATTTTTTCGACGACGGTATAGATGGACGGTGCGTCGCCGTCCTGCGCCACGCCCGGAACAGGAATGGACTTAAGGCGCTCGAGGTACTCGATCGGGTCAAACAGGCCATCAATATGGTCGATGCGCAGCCCAGAGACCTTGCCTTCCTGGATGAGCCGTATGATGGACGCATGCCGCGTGGCAAAAACGACAGGATCTTCGGTGCGAAGCCCAATCAAGTCATTGATGTCAAAGAAACGCCTGTAATTAATCTCGTGCGAAGCGAGGCGCCAATCTGCAAAGCGGTAAGCTTGCGCACTCAAAAGAGAATCGAGGCGATTAAAAGAAGATCCATCGCCCGGGACGCCGTTAAATGCGTGGACCGTATCGTCCAAGGTTTTGCGAATCAGATGGTCGCTTTGATACAACTGCCAGAGCGCGGCCTTGAGCTCCGCGCGGGCTTTCTCGCTCTCCGCGGTGAGGTTCTGGGACTCATCGTCACCACGAGGCAGACTAATTGCGGCGAGTCTTAATTTTTCGAGCTCCAGCGCCGCGGCTTCATCCTTGCCTTCCAAAACTTCGATGGCGAGCGCGAAGATTTCTGAGTATGTGCGAGGGTTGACGGGGCGACGTTTGCCCCCGTATTGAACGAAGAAACCGCGAGCATCCAAGTGCAACTGGATGCCTTGGCTCAGCAGCACATCATTATAGGGACCCGGGAGGATCGGAAGTAAGACGCGATTGTTCAGCAGGTCGACAACCTTGGGCGCTTGAGGCTGCCAGTCAATGTCGAAGAAACGCGCGTAGCGGGACTCGCGGCCGTTCTCCAGGACGTCTACCCACCATGGGTTTTCCGTGCTGACGGCCATGTGATTAGGGACGATATCGAGGAGAAGACCCATGTCATATTGCCGAAGAGTGGCCGTGAGGCGGTCAAATTCTTCCTCGGTTCCCAGCTCCGAATTAATACGAAGAGGATCGGCGACGTCATATCCGTGCGAGCTTCCCGCGCGCGCCTTGAATCGAGGGGAAGCGTAGAGATCCGTGATTCCGAGGTCGTGGAGATAGGGGACAAGCGCTTCGGCATCCGTGAACCGAAAATCGGCGTTGAACTGAATGCGATAAGTAGCGGAAGGGATTCGCATGCGGAGTTATACCACGCGAATGGACAGCTTATCACCGAGGGATCGGAATAATCCGAGCCACTTTTCGAAGTCAATCGGCGGCTGTATTTTTTTATCCCGGACCTGCGGGTACACATTCTTCAATATATCGAAGTAAATATTTTGAACAGTCCAGTACCGGACGCGGAAGGGGGCAGTCTTGGCGACACCGACGGCCGCGTCCAGGGTTTCCAGGAGCTCGACAGCGTGGGGATCGGCACGAAACTGCGCGGCCAGCGCCTGGAGTTTGTTGCGAAGCGCGAATTCCAGAGTGGTTCCGTCGAGCGGAACGCCGGTACGCTGCGCTTCATCGAGCAGCGTTTTCATTTCCTGAATATTCAGGATGCCGGATTCGATGGTTTTCAGAATGTCAGAATTCAAAGTAAATTCCGCCGCGACTTGAAACCGGCGAATCGGCGGCATGCCAAGCGCATTTATGAAACGCATTAGCGGAGCGCGATTCTCGTAGAGTTGGCGGTAGACGTGTTCGGCTTCTTCCAAGGCAGAATCAAGAATCTGGCCGACAATCTTGCGCTGTTCATCGCGGAAAAGGAATTTCAGGGTGTACGAACCACTGCCGTACTCTTTATCGACGACGCGAACCAATTCGGCAAAATCGCCGCGCTCGAAGGCCTGAGTGATTTGCAGCGTGGTGGCTTGATAAGCCTCCTCGCCAGCGAATTCGCGGACGCCTCCGGTGATATTGTGGTCACCGAGATGCACGACGCCAAATGAGACGTCCTCGGATTCGGTGGTGATATCGGAAGAGATGTGAGCGTGCCCCACAACCAATCGCGTTTTCCCCGAGGACAAGGTTTGAAAATCGCGCCGCGAAATGGTGTAGCAATACGTATGCTGTTCGGGACCGGCGTCGGTGAAAAGTGAGCTGATGGCGAAGTGAGCGCCGACGCCCTTAAGGTCCAACATGACCGGTTTCACAAACCGCTCATACACAAGCCTTCCATCCTGGTTCTCCGGGATATTGCTTTCCGCGCGCGCAAGACGCGCGACGAATTCGGGTTCAAGGCTGACATTGCCGGTGAGCTGAGAAGCGAGTTGGACGGCCCGGGCGGCATATTGAATCGTTTGCACGGTTTCGAGGCCGGAAAGCTCGTCGAAAAACCAGCCACAGCTTGTGTACATCAACATCGCGTGGCGCTGGAGCTCCAGCAGCCTGAGCGCGTGCAGCCTTTCTCCGGGTGAGAGGCCACGTCCAGAAACCTGATGCAGGAAATCGCAGACATTCTTTGGGGAGCGATCGAGGATGACGCGAATATATTCGTCACGCGCGCGCCATGGATCCTGAAATACACCGCGGCTTTTCTCTTCATATATGGGGACCAGGGTGTCTCGAAGCCAATCCATTGCCTCACGTAACGGCGCGCGCCAATTCTGGTTCCAACCCGCGTGCATTCCTGAATTGCAGCCGCAATTGCCACGCCAGCGTTCCACGCCATGGGAGCAGCTCCAGGAACTGTTCTCAAAAATCCGCACCTCATGAGTGGGCGGATGCTGTTCGAGAAATTCAGAATAATTCGTCAGAGTGGCCAGCTTATTTTCTTCGATAAAGCGAAGAGCGTAGGCCAGCGCCATGTCTCCATGCGGCTTGTGATGTCCGTAGGTTTCGCCATCGGTGGCAATGTGCGCCAGTTGCGGCCGACCCCGCGAATCGGAAAAAATGCTCATCAAACGGTTAGCAAAAGTCTCGCCGTTGTCGAGGAGATTTTCGAATGCGATTCCGCGCGAGACAGGGCCATCGTAGAAAAAAACAGCGATATCCTTTCCGGATTTCAGTTGAACCTTGTACGCCATGGAGGGATCGATCTGGCCACCGCCGACGTCGCGCCACCCTTTTTCGCCGATCCGCCGCACCATATGCGCTGAGTGAGGAGAGAGGATCGTGAATTCAATGCCGTTGGACGCGAGAGTTTCGAGCGAGTCCAGATTTACGGCAGCCTCGGGAAGCCACATGCCGTCTGGAGTACGGCCGAAGCGATGCTCGAAATCGCGGATACCCCAAACAGCTTGCGTATGCCTGTCACGCGGATTGGCCAGCGGGAGAATCATGTGGTTATAAGCTTGGGATATGGCGGAACCGTGACCGTGATGCTCATCGCGGCTTGCTTTATCGGCGCTCGCAATCGAGGAATAAACGCTCGGAGCCTTTTCCTCCAGCCACGCCAGCAAAGTGGGGCCAAAATTGAAACTGATCTTGGCGTAATTGTTCGTGATGTCGGTGATGCGGCCTTCGCCGTCCAGGATGCGGCACGCTGCATTGGGCGCATAGCATTCTGAAGTGATGCGTTCATTCCAGTCGTGATACGGATACGCGGAATCCTGAACTTCGACTGCCTCAAGCCACGGATTCTCGCGCGGGGGCTGATAGAAATGAGCGTGGACACAGAGAAAACGGCTGTTCAATGAGGACCTCCATCATCGAAGCGGAACAAACTGAATGATGTTGGCGGCAAAGCCAAAGTCACCGGGTTTCTGGAATCGAGCACCTTCGGAATCCGAGTTCCTGGACCTGCCCATAAGGGATCGGCGGAATCAAGTCGCTTCGTCCAAATTCCTGGAACTGCGGGACATGCAAGATGAGCTGCCGAACGGCCAAAATTGAACAAAATCAGGACGCGGTCCGCGCTGTGTGATCGCTCGACAATCAGGACAGAAGGATCGACCGCTGTTACTTGGAGTCCCTGTTTGTCGAGGTGAGAAAGCGCGGTAAGGGTGCGCCGGAGCGTCAAAAGGTTCGTGTAAAACGAGAGAAGGGTTGCGTGTTGACCCTGCTCCCTTTGATCCCAATGAAGCTTGCCGCGCATAAAAGTCTCGAGCGATTGAGGGTCGGGGACGGAATCCTGCCAATTGAAGCGCTCGAATTCCTTGCGCCGCCCCTCACGCACGTTACGGATCAAATCCTCGTCGCCATGGCTGACAAAATATTGAAACGGAGCCGGCTCGGCATACTCCTCGCCCATAAATAAGAGCGGGACGAAGGGTGAGAGAAGAACGGCGCCGGCGACTAGCTTGAGAGATTCGAATGAGACGATTTGCGATAAGCGTTCGCCCCCAGCGCGATTTCCGATTTGGTCGTGATTCTGGCTGAAGGCAACGAAGCGACGAGGAGCAATCGCCGTCGATGAATTCCCATGCCGGCGACGGCGGAAACAAGAATATTGTCCGGAATAGACGAAACCCTCGGAATAGGCCTTGGCTAAATCCTGGATGGAGCCGAAGTCTTCGTAATAACCGTTGCGTTCGTCCGTGACGAGGCAATGAAGGGCGTGATGGAAATCATCATTCCATTGAGCATCGAAACCACAGCCTCCCAGGTCGCGGGATTCGACTGTGCGCAAATCGTTTCTGTCATTTTCCGCGATCAGGTGGATAGTTCGGCCAGTACGAGCAGCTAAATCGTGAACTCGCGACGTCAATTCCTCGAGAAAGGGTTTCGCGGAAGCGTCAATGATGGCGTGTATTGCATCCAGGCGCAAAGCGTCGACGTGAAATTCAGAGACCCAATATAAAGCGTTCTCGATAAAGAAACGGCGAACTTCGTCACTATCGGGACCATCGAAATTGATCGCGTTGCCCCAGGGAGTGCAGTAACGATCCGTGAAATACGGCCCAAACTCGCCGAGGTAATTCCCTTCGGGCCCGAGGTGGTTGTATACGACGTCGAGGGCGAGTCCCAAGCCAACCTGGTGACAGGCATCCACCAATCTTTTCAGCCCGTCAGGCCCGCCATAGGAATTTTGGACTGCGTAGGGATAGACGCCGTCATAGCCCCAATTGCGTTCACCGGGAAACTGCGCGACGGGCATCAATTCAAGCATGGTGATGCCGAGCGACTTCAATTCCGATAGCCGCGGGATGATGGCGTCAAAGGTGCCCTCTCGTGTAAACGCTCCGACGTGGATTTCATAGAAAACAGCAGCCGTTAGCGCCAGGCCCTTCCAGTCCGAATCGGACCAGGGAAATTTCGAGTACTGGAACTGAGACTCACGATGAACTCCGCAGGGCTGAAAACGCGATGCCGGATCGGGGCGTTCCCTTTTTCCGTCCAGGCGATACATGTATGTGGCGCCTGAAGGGACATTGTTAGTGGAACAGCGAAAGTATCCGCGTTCGAGTTTTTCCATTGGCACAAGCGCAGAGATGGTTCCGTGGATCCGTAATTCCACTTCGTGCGCGAAGGGGGCCCATACCAGGAAAGAATAAGAACCGTCTTCGAGAAGAGTGACTCCGAGCGCGGTATTGGGCTGTGCCAACATATAATCCTCAGAGGTCGAGGAATCGTTACCTTCTTGGTTCGAGGAAGTAAGGGACGAACGAAGCAGCGACACCGATTTTACACTAAGTTGCGGATTTTTGGCGACTTATATAGGATCCGGAACAGCACGGACTGAGTGGGGATTTTGGGGATTCTAAACAGTCCGAGCTGTTCCCTGAAGCCGTTTCGTACCGGACGCGTTGCCCGGCGACATGGTTATCTGGTGGCCCGAAGGCGAGTGGCGATGGCCGAGCGAAGAATTCTCTCGAGTTCCAGTCGCCGATAGGGAAAGCACAGAAAATCAAAGGCTCCCGTATTGATCGCCGCGAGGTATTCGGGGTACTCGTTCGCGCGGTCCGGCGTCGACACAATAATGACCGGCGTTTCCGCGACTTCGCGTTTCGCCTGCTTCACGAAATCCCGAAAGTTTCCATCTTCAAGCGAGAAGCCACAAAGGCATGCGGCAATATTCTGAGTGTCGAGCCAAGTCTGGGCATCCGACAAACCCTTTACCCAAACTGTGTTGACGGGATATGGCTCAAGAAGTTGCGCCAAGGCACCCGACACTTGCCGGTCGGCCGTTGCCACCAAAATCGTGGGGGCCTCGGTTGCCAAGTTGAAATCGACAGCCGAGTTCAAGCCTTTGAATTGTTCGGCGGAGACCAGCACAGTATTCACAGCCTGCGCCTTTCTGACTCAGGTTGGGGGGAGAAGAAGAAGGAAGCCGGCCCAGCCCTTCTGGCCTTGATCTCTCAAGGCGCCTCGACTTCCCGTCTTCTTCATCCTATTCATCCTATGAAACGGAATTAACATTCCGCAGACGCATAATCCTCGGGATGGACTTTGCGGACAATACCGTTGATTCGTTAGGGAGATGCGGGAACTTGCTGTAGGCTGCGCTCAAGTATTTCGCTGACAAAGTAACAACGAAGAGAACTGCAAACGATCAGAAAAGGGAAAAATGGTCGGGGCGAGTGGATTTGAACCACCGACCTCCTGGTCCCGAACTAATCAGTTCAATCCCATAACGCTTTATCTTGGCGTCGCTTACGGAGTTAGGAGCGTTATTTCCCCTCTTTTACTTGTACCTGACCTGTACCTTACCGATCTGGGCTGAACCCCAATACGTGTCCCAATCAGTGAATATGCCACTGCGTGGATTCGACCACTCGGATGCTGCCCTTCGGCGCATTTCCTCCGCAATAAGGCAACTCGACCTGTCCCGCGGCCTCCAGCGTTTTGCCGACCAGGGCATTCAGATTCAGGCCGACTCTTTCCTGGAAAAGATCGGGATATGGAGAGCAGACGACGAATGTAGCGTTTGGTGATTCCTTGAAGTAAATGGTCACCCAATTCGGCGAACCGTTAGGGTCGACTTCCACGCGCGACACGGTGCCGACGACGACGAGGTTCTGCCCCATCCACTGAGGATCGTAGGCAGCGGGAGACTGGCGCGTTCCGGCCCATCTCTGCCGGTTGTTCTCTTGTTCGCGCCGGACCATCTGCGCCGGGATCTTCGCGTCGGGGTTGCCGGCGGCGTCCGCAGCCAGGATCTGTTTCTGTTTCTGCTCTCTGGCCCCCTGTTGTTCCCGCGTGTGCTTCAAACGCGCTTCCGCCGCGTCGAGCTTCGCCTGCGCCCGCTGCTTGCTCTGAGCGTCCGCGGCGTTTATCACGGCTTTGAACAATTTGGCGAGGATCTGCATGGACTGATCGTCGCTCGCGGCGTCGTCCGCGCCGCTTGCCGTCCCCTGCGTTGCGTTCAGTTCCCGACCGGTGGCGCTGGGAGCGATGTTCAGATAATAAGTGCAACCACCTCGGTTCCCCCAACTATCGATGCAAACTTTGCCACCTGTCTCAATAAACAGAGCGGAAGTGAGAGGAAGGAGTGGCCCGTACCTGACGTCCGGTGCAATAAGATGTCCCGTCCAATCCCTAACATATTTCAGACCCGCGCAATTGGCCGGCAGATCGCCCCAGCTGCGGTAGCTGGTCCCATCTTTCTGGGCGCACAAAGCGACCGCGGTGCCGGTCAGAACTTTTTTATCGAGGGGGAGACTGACAAACACACCAAAATCGGGCACCTGGGCAATTTTGCCTGATCCCCACTGGCCTTTTGCATCGGCAAAGCCGAATGCAATGTAAGCCGCATACGCCGCGGAACTTTCATAAACACCCTTACATTCCCCGGGAGTCACGGGCGTGCTAGTGACGTCCCAGTACAACATTGGGAATTCATTCTTTTGTGCGGTGACCACTTCGACGGGAACCGTGCCCTTATTGCAAACGTGGAGGTCAAATCCAAAATAGTCTTGCGCGCGCAAAGGCACAGCTGCGAGGAACAGGAGCAACAAGACTGAGGCTTGCAGGGCAAGTCTAGTTCCGAGTGCTTTCATAGTTTTCTCCGGTCTTCCCCGCAAGGCCACTGGACGGGTCAGGATTCATCTGAGATTGCTATCATGAAGACGCGCCATTGTACAGCTAGCGATCGGCGATGCTGTAGTAGACGTTTTCTCTGATGATTGCCCGCAATCAACGCGGTGGCAGAATCGCATCTTGCGGAACGCAGAACTTGAACTTGACGTTGGTTTCCCAAAGGGCTGATCTTGTACCTAATTTCCCGAGAATTGGATTCGCAGTACAGCAAAACTCTTGTCGCGAGGCAATGAACCCAAAGGACAAAGAGCGCTCGCATCCAACGGATATGAGACAGGAACGCCTGGTTTCGGACCAGGCGCTCATCGCGCTTTTTCTTGAATTCCTAAAGTTGTAAATCGCTGACTCACAATGGATGGTCGGGGCGAAAGGATTTGAACCTTCGACCTCCTGGTCCCGAACCAGGCGCGCTAGCCAGGCTGCGCTACGCCCCGACACGTGTCTACGCGGAAATGCAAACAACCAAATGCAGCGTTTCAACGATAACATATCTCGCGCGATTCCGGCCACCCGCGCGATTGGATGTGAACTGCGCGCACTCCGCGGCGCGACGAACAAGCGAAAGAGCGCGCCACTTCTCAAAGATACGATTTCCGGTTATTCTGAATCGCGGAGAATCCCCGAACATGAGCTTGACGGAGCGCATACAGAAAGAATTGACCGCGGCAATGAAGGAAAAGGACGAGCTGCGCTTGAGCGTCCTGCGCATGATGAAGACCGCCCTGAAAAATAAGGAAATCGAGAAGATGCGCCCGCTCGAAGATTTGGAAGCGCTGCAAATTTTGCAAACGCTCGTGAAACAGCGGCGCGAGTCCGTCGAGCAATTCACCAAGGGCGGACGCGACGACCTCGCGGCAAAAGAGGCACAGGAAATCAAAATCATCGAAGGGTATTTGCCGGCCGCTCCGACGGACACCGAAATTTCCCGCGCCATCGACGAAGCGGTCGCGGAAACCGACGCCGATTCGCTGAAACAAATGAGAGCCGTAATCAAAGCGGCGCGCGCCCGCCTGGAAGGCAAGACGGTGGACGGCAAAGTTCTGAGCGACAAAGTCCGCGAACGCCTCTCCTGAGCGGCATTGCGTTTTCGCAATCCCCATACATATGCAAGCTGCACAACGCGGCGGAGACCGTCACGGCGAGCCCGGCGTACGAAGGAAAAAGGGGCACATGCCGGCTACGGGGCATTCGCCGCAGCGGGGGTGCGCGAGTTTGCAGAGCTGCGCGCCGTGCTGCTTGATCAGAAGATAGGCACGGAGCTGCGCGTCGCAGTCTTCGGCCCACTCTTTGGGAACGTCGGCGCGCACGGCATCCTGTGCGGAGCGGTAGGCGGCGGCCCAATTCCGCGCGGCCTTCTCCGGCGCGCATCCGAAGCCCAAGCGCAACGGGACGTGGAGGCAATTCGACGGAAGGGCGGCGACGGGCGCCGTCTTCGTGAAGAGCAGGATTTTTTCCGCGGTGGAATCGCCCACGGTGGGAAATTTCTTTAGCGCTTTTTTCACCTCGGGCAACGGGCGCCTCAGAACGGCGCGCATGTCGCCGCCAAATTCGTCGAGGACGCGCGCGGCGATTTCGCGGAGGCGTTGCGCGCGCCGCTGGGGCATCATGCCTCCGTGGCACAGCGCTTCGCGGAGCTTGGCGTCAGGCGCGGCGAGGATTTTTTCAGGCGCGAGGCCGATTTCCTTTTTCAGCGCCACGAAACCTTTGTCGCACCGCTCATCGGATTGCGGGTAACCCGCGTTGCGGTGCAGCAGCATCTCGTAGGGATCCGTCGGATGCGGCGGCTTCGGCCGGCCATAATGTTTTTCGAGACGATCGAGAATCTTCGTAAGCTTGCGCGGCATTCGAGGATGATACCAGAGTGAAAGGCAGCGGCGCGTGATGGCAACGGCGTTGAGCACAAAGTTGCTGGCAGGCAGACAAAAAGGCACAAGGAAGGATCCTGCCCTTCGCAAAAGGCGCTCACTTCACAAGAGGCGTTCAGTGCAAGCAGGATGGGGCGCCCGCATAGGCGTCGAGGAGCTTCAGGGGGAGACGCGGTGGAGGACGGCGAGGCTGCGCTCGTCAAGCGAAATTGCCTGGAAATCGCGCTTGAGTTGGCCAAGGTCCTTCACGGCCACGAACGAAGTTTTCACTTCATAGCTTCGCGTGTACTGCAAAACGTTGCCGACCAATTTCGTTTCGCTTTTGTAATTCACAAACGCATCGCTGATATTCACGGGAGAGGGCAATTGCTCCGGCACGAATCCGGGAGGCAACGTAATGCTGAACTGATCCGTGTCCAAAGTGGACGTGGGAAATTCGACGGGATATTCACGGGGCTTCTCCGAGTCGAAGGTCAATTCCTTTTCGCCGAGCACGCAGGGCCTGACGATGAGCAAGTCTCCCGTCTGCTTGGCGTAATTGGGCGCAACGAAGTTGTAAGCTTCGATCAGGTTCTTGTCGGAAACGTCCAGATTGCCCAACTGGGCCTTCGTCAATTGAAAATTCGTAAGGAAAGTGCTGAGAAAACTTTCGATAATCTTGACGCGGTCCTTTGGCGCGGCATTCAGGAGAGTCCAGCGAAGGTCTTCCGCGGGCGCGCCCCAGCGCACTTCCTGGGTCTCGGCCGAGAGATCGCCTGACGGGCTCAACGTGAACTGCGCGGTGCGCATGAGGCGGTTCGTCGACGGGGGAAGCAGAGGGAGCTTTACCAATTCGCCGCCCGCAGCGGTGACGACAAGACCGTAGTTATCCTGCAACGAAGCGGGAATATAACCCAAGGGGCAATGCGAGTCGGTGGAATCGAAAAACAGCAATTTCCCCAGTTTCGGATCGTCCACCGTGGCGTAAAGATTGCCGGACGGAACATCGGCGGGCAATCGAATGGCGAGGATTGCATGGTCCACGTGCAAGGTGGGCACGTTCGGCATCACCACGCCGCGGTCGGCGTCAATCAACACATAATAGGATTTCACGCCAATTTGTTCGAGCATCGCGCTGAGAAGCGTGGTCATGTCTTTGCAATCGCCGTAGCGGTTCTTGAAAACGACGTCGGCTGAATGAGGCTGGAACCCGCCGATTCCGATTTCAATGGCGACGTAGCGAATCTGGCTATGTACGAAATTGGTGATGGCGGTGATTTTGTCGAGCGTCGTGTGCGCATTGGCTGTTAATTGCACCACTTCTTGCTGCATTTCCGGAGAGGTTTGCTGGCTCGTCTTCGTCAGATCGGCGTACCACGAGCCGAGCGATTGCCAGGTAACCGGATCGTCCGCACTGACGGGCTGATAATACTCGATGGCGAGCCGCCCTCTGACCGCATCGAACGAAGGCATGAAGTCCTGGCCATGCGGCAGCGCGGGAACATTCGTGAGTTCCCATTGGTAATTCCCGCGGTCGGACATTTGCGGCTTCGATTCGGGATAATTTACCCAGTACGAGTCCATTTTCCATCCGGGCGCTAGCTGCAGGGAGAAAGAAGCTTTCAAGACAGGTATCGTTTGCTGAAAGCGCCACTCTTCTTCACGAATGTAGGGGCGGTCTTCCTGGACATACTCATAGCCGATGACGTTGCCGGGATCGGCCGCAGGGATCGAGAGAATCTTCTGGCGATCGTCGCTGTAGAGGGCATCCGGCGAAATGCCCGTTTCCATGGCTTCTTTGGCGCCGACCTCGTAAACATCGCCGCTGGGCGGAATCGACCAGGCGTTGATCGATTTGATTTTTGTCTCGCTATCAAATGGAACGACTAACGTGCCATACGTGTCATGCGCTTCGGGGCGAAGTATTTTGTAGGCGACCCGATGAAGCGTTTCGACGTGGCCGCTGGCGTCAATGGTTATCTGTTGCTGCTCGAACAAAACCACGGCAACCGTATCGGAAGGATAGGCCGGAATCTGCTGGTGAGCCGTGGCAGTGAGCCACGGAGGCGCACTATGACTTCGGGCCGCCGCAGTGAAGCAGGCGAGCGCGATTGCAAACACAAACGCGAGCGCCCTAATTGTGTTGCGCTGTTGTGGATGCTTCGAGAACCATGTCATCGGCGTCACCGGTTTTCACCATGTCAAAAATGGCTCGCACAGTCGGATAATACTTCACCGGAAAATCGATTCCGTTCACCACAAGCTTGCGCGTCAAGCGAACGGCATCGCCTTGCGTGCTTCCGCCAATCGAGTATTGGATCGCGCCTTTCGAAAGGGTGGTGACTTTGGGAAAAGTCTCGACCTTGTAGCCGGTTGGGAGCTGGATGCTGGTGTCATCTACTTCCTCGTACGGATAATGGAAGTAAACATCATTCACGCGCTGGACCGACGTAAACGAGCGCGCAATCTGAGATTGCATAAACGACAACGGCAAGATAATTTGTCCGAGAGTGCGGGTGTTGTCGCTGGGGATAGTCAGAGTTCCCTCGACGTGAATAGGTTTCGAATTGTCATCCCAGTCGGATAATTTTGTAATCGTGAATGTCGCATTTGAGGGCAACCAGCCTTTTATCTCGTCGTGAAGATCCTTCCGGCGCCCTGTGTCGTCGTCATTGCGGTCCGCGGACCTCCAGACCGCGCCGTCCTGGCCCACAAAATCCACAGTGAGATTGCCGGAGAGCGAGCCGGCCGGAGTCAAATGGAGATTCGTGTGGCGGAGAATTTGCGCGCGAGAATCGTCGTCGGGCGGGATGGTGACAATCTCTCCGCCATCCTTGCTGGCTCGCACGCCCCGCACTCCATTCTCGTACCAAGGGACCAGACCATAAGGATATTGGGGCGAGCCGGAATCCAACTAAACATCGCGAGATCCGAGTTTGGCGTCCACAACGTTGACCTGAAGCTCGCCTGTGTCCTCGTAGTTCGGCAAAAACAAGGTGCGGTCCCGGGGAGCGACGTATATGAGAGTTGCATCGAATCCCGCCGCGCGAGCCAAGCCGACGTAAAGGGCGTTAATGTCCTGCCAGGTCCCGTATCCGTGTTTCAGAACGTCCTGCACATTCGCGTTGACAGTGAGCTTGTCGCGCTTGTTTTCTTCTGCGGTTTTGGATGTTTCAAAGGAAAGATTGCGGATTTTCTGCACGCGGAGATAGATTTCGCGGAGCTTTGTTTCGGGCGAATCGTTTGGATGGACCGTTTCGGCCAAATCCGTTTCGAGCGCGCCTTTTTTATTCACGAAGGAATCCAGTTTCTTTCCCCAATCCTTTCCGGTGCGCTTCCAGAATTGATCTGGGGATTCTTTGCTCTGCTGCGTATAATAAAACTCGACGCGGCTTCGAAGCATGTCTCTCGGCACCGAATACGGTTCATCGGCTAACGCCGGAATGTCGTGCACGCTCAGGATGAAACTGCCATTGGTCTGTCTTTCTGGACGCGCGGCCTGAGGCAAGAACAGAGTGCGCCACGCGAAATACTGGTAGTTCGTCTGCTGGGGATCATCCAGGGGGACAAAGGTGAACTTACCTTGCCTGAGATAAAGATCCTGTTGCACGTCCCATCGCATCACGGCGAAGTAAGATCCCGGATCGAACGGCTCTTGATACTTGTATTCAATGATGCAGCCCGGTTGGACATCCGGAAGACTGAACGTCTTCTCGTAGATTTTGAGGCCTCCGGCCTTGACGACCACTTTGTCGTAAACTTTCCCGGAAAAATCGACGATCGAGCCGCTGGGGAGAATGGTTCGCGCGCGCACGGCAGTCACGCTTTCCATGCCCCTTGAATAGGGAATCTCGACGTCCGCCGATTTCTTCCCCGCGTCCGTGAATATCTTGATTCTGAAATATTCGGATTGGGTGTGGCGAGAATCGTCAACGGACTCCTCGCGATAGAGGATCATGGCGTTCGAGCCTGGGCTTGCAGGATTGTCCTTGAGCGCGAGGTCGGCCGGATTGATTGGCAACCAGTCGTCACTGGCTCGCGTGACAGATGGGGAAACCGTCAACAAACCAATCGCTGCGCACAGAAGAAATGCCGAAAATATGCGGTGTGTTGATGCCATGGCACACTCCATGTGTGGAATCGGAGCAAGCTTCGCACGTGATTTCATTCTTCGCGCTGGAGCCGGCACACCCCAATGAGCCGTTACTCGCTGGGTGACTTAACCGCTACGCTATCCATGCGGCGAGAAGATGTCAACTCGTTTTCAGGGGCAGTCTGGGGATTTGTTACGGGGGAAGCAATAGGACTATTGAACTAAGGCGCGATTACGGTCCGTCTGTTAGCCGACTGAGGGCGCTTGCCTCCTGTGCGTTCTAGTGCTACCTTGCCCTGCGTTTCGGCGGACGTGGTGAGGACCGAAGCATCCACAATTTGCATTTTTCGGCTATCGCAACGGAGGCGCGTTTTCGCCAAGCGCCTTGGACGAATCTGGGCGATTCTCCTCTGTCGTAAAGGTTTCGGAGGCAATGCGTGGCGTCTAAACCGTGGAGTTCGATAGCACCACCGGGTGAATTCCATCCTTATATTCCCTCCGAGAAAGTGATTCCCGAGTTTACGGGGCGCGCCATCGTCCTGGGAATTTTCGCGGGACTGTTTTTCGGGGCGATCACGGTTTACGTGGGGCTCCGCGCGGGACTTACCGTTTCCGCGTCAATCCCCATTGCGGTGCTGTCCATCAGCATTCTTCGTGCGTTCGGCAAAGCGACCGTCCTCGAAAATAATATCGTTCAGACGACTGGCTCGGCGGGCGAATCGATTGCGGGCGGCGTGATTTTCACGCTTCCTGCATTGATTTTCCTGGGCTTCCCGCTGGAATACTGGAGCGTGTTTTTTCTGGCGCTGCTGGGCGGATGGCTCGGCGTGCTGTTCATGATTCCGCTGCGGCGGCAACTGATCGTCAAGGAACATGGCGCGCTTTTGTATCCGGAAGGAACGGCGTGTGCGGACGTGCTGGTGGCGGGCGACAAAGGCGGATCGTTCGCCAGCCGCGTTTTCTGGGGTTTTGGGCTGGGCGGTGCTTACGCGTTTTTGATGGAGACGATGGGATTCTGGCGCGACACGCCGGAAGTGCAACCGAAATGGCTGCCGGGCGCGTCGTTCCGCGCCAACATCACGCCAGAGTATTTGGGCGTCGGATACATCATCGGGTCGCGCATCGCGGGCGTGATTTTTGCGGGCGGCGTTTTTTCGTGGCTGGTGCTGATGCCGGCGATTAAATTTTTCGGCGGGCTGATGACGCAGCCTTTGTTTCCGGGGCTGATTCCGATTGGGCAGATGTCCCCGGATGATTTGTACCGGTCGTACATTCGCCCGATGGGCGCTGGAGCGGTGGCCGCGGCGGGCGTGATTACGCTGATCAAGACGATGCCGACGATCGTCTCCGCGCTGGCGGCCGGATTGAAGGACATGCGCGAAAGCCGCGCGATGGGCGCCGTAAATACGGCGATGCGGCGCGTGGATCGCGACTTCTCGATGAGAATTGTGGTGCTCGGGTCGCTGGCGATTATCGCGATGATGTGGGCGCTGCTGACGTTCCGGCCGATACCCGGGGCGAGCACGACGATATTTCAGAATTTGATCGCGGCGGTGTTTGTGGTGGTATTCGGATTTTTGTTCGTCACTGTATCTTCGCGGATCTGTGGGCTGATCGGGAATTCGTCGAATCCAATCAGCGGAATGGCGATTGCGACGCTGATGGCGACGTGCGCGATGTTTCTGGTGCTGGGCTGGACCGGAAGCGCATTCTCGGTGCTGGCGCTGACGATTGGCGGCGTGGTGTGCATCGCTTCGTCGAATGCGGGCGGGACTTCGCAGGACTTAAAAACGGGTTATTTGGTGGGCGCGACTCCCGCGAAACAGCAGTTGGCGCTGATGATTGGCGTGATGGTTTCCGTGTTCGCGGTGGGCGCTACGCTGAACCTGATGAACGTGGGCCTCGAGGAGTACAAGCCCGCGCACATTGCGCTGGACATTAATCAGTTGCCGTCTGGCGTTAGCGTACAGAATCAGAATTTCGCGCATGCGGGGAAAAATTATGTCCTGCTGAACGCGATTGGCTCGCACGTGGTGCCCGACGGCAACTATCTTTACGATTCTTCGGCGCACGAGATCGACGTTCAGTGGGTCCACGGCATCGGGAGCGAGAAGGCTTCCGCGCCGCAAGCGCGGCTGATGGCCACCGTGATCAACGGGATTCTGCAGCGGCAACTTCCGTGGCGGCTGGTGCTCGTGGGCGTGTTTCTGGTGATTGCGATCGAGTTGCTCGGCATACGGTCGCTGCCGTTCGCGGTGGGCGCGTATCTGCCGATTGATACGACCATGGCGATTTTTGCGGGCGGCGTGGTGCGCTGGCTCGCCGAGCGTGGCACGAAAGATAAGAGTACCGCGGATAGCGAAATCGGCCCGGGACCTCTTTACGCCAGCGGACTGATTGCGGGCGGAGGAATTTTTGGGCTGCTCGGAATCGTGATTTATCTTTTTGGGGACCCGAATTTCAAATATCACTTCCTGCCGGAACATTTCCTGCACATTGGCCCGCAAGTGCTGGGCGCGCTCGCCAACAATCGGATTTTCGCGGTGCTGATGTTCGCGATTCTGGGCGGCACGCAATACTATTTCGCTCGACGCAAAATGGAGTGAG
>JBOGNJ010000247.1:0-13457 GCA_050746905.1 Candidatus Acidiferrales bacterium | reverse complement strand
GTGGACAAGGGTACGGGCGATGGAGACTTTCTGCTTCATGCCCGTGGAGAGCTTGGCGCAGCGGCGGTCGCGAAATTCCTCCATGTCGAGGGCCGCGAACAATTCATTGGTGCGGCGCGCGATGGTGGCTGCGTCGAGGCCGAAAAGCTGGCCGAAATACTCGACGGTTTCGGCGGCGGTCAGGCGGTCGTAGAGAGCGGTGGCCGTCGAAAGGAAGCCGACGTGGGCGCGGACCTTTTGCGGCTCGCGAACCACGTCGAAGCCCGCCACGTTAGCCGTGCCGGACGATGGCGAAAGAATTGTGGCGAGAATGCGCAAGGTAGTTGTTTTGCCTGCGCCGTTCGCGCCGAGCAAGCCATAAATTTCGCCCGGCATGCAGGTGAAGCTAACGTTCTCGACGGCGTGAATGTCGCCGCGCTTTTTGTCTTTGAAATTCTTGCACAGCTTGACCGCTTCAATCATCGGAGCGCCTCTGCTAGCTTGCATACGCGGGAAGCAGCGGAATGTTACATGGAGAGGAGCGATTTTCTGAGGAGAAAATTTCTGGCTAAAGGCTTCAGGGCGGGGCAATGCAGCCAGGTCTTTGTGAAGCTGTTTTGTAATTCGAGGGGCGATTTGACTCAGAAGAACTGGGGTGAGCGACGGGATTTGAACCCGCGACCCTCGGTGCCACAGACCGATGCTCTACCAACTGAGCTACGCTCACCGGCGTGGAGCAATGATAACACGCGGTTGCGGAGGGTGAAAGACCGCGCTCATCGCGGCTAATGGAGATTTCTTCGGCGGATTGCGGAAGCATGGGCGCGATGGAAAGCTGAGAACGATTTTCAGTCGGCGAATCAGTTGTGGTTTTTGGGGCGGAAGGGGATGAGGATGGCTGGCGCTTGCGGTGAACCCACTTTGTTCAGTTGCGAGCGGGCGTAGTCGGCCCAGGGTCCGTTCGACTGGTGCTCAAGGTAGAGTATCCAGTGTTGGAGAGCGAGCTGCTTGTCGCCATGCTTTTCGTAGGCCGAGGCGAGATTAAAGTGCGCGTCGGCGTGGCCGGGCTCGATTTCGATGGCGCGGGACAAATGCTCGACGGCTTTTTCGAAGTCGCCGACTTCGTCCAGAATGCAACCGAGATTGAAATGGCAAACGGCGTTCCGCGGATCGAGCGCCAGCGCGGTGGAAAAGGAACTGCGGGCGTTTTCGAGTTGGCCAAGCTGGAAAAAAAGGCAGCCTAAATTAATGTGAGGCTCGGACCAGTCCGGCTGCATTTCAATCACGCGCGTGTAGAGGCGCATCGCTTGTTCGAGCCTGCCGGGGTGAGCTTCGCACTTTAACGCCTGGTCAAAAAGATCGTCGGCAGTTCGCGAGTCCATCTGGCGGAGATTCGCGCCGCCGGCAAAGACGTGGTAAGGGAGAAGAAGCTGTCCGGTCAAAGGCTCGATGGCCCGGCTTTCAGCTCCCGGAGGAATTGCGCCAATTTGCCTGCCGCTTGGAAATAACTGCAATTCGCCGATGGAGATGGCGCTCGTGCCGCGTTCGTGACGCAAAAGCGCGACCGCGCGGCAGACGGATTTCGCGGGAATCCGCCGTTGGGTGATTGCTTTTATCGAGTGCAGAGCGACAAGATCGCGGAAATTGTAGAAACGCTCGCCCCAGCGCGATTGAGGGACCACGAGACGAAGCCTCTCCCAGTACCGCAAACGGCTTGGCTCGACGCCTACGATTCGACTGACTTCCTGCTGCGTGAAACGTTCTGGCAAGTCGCCCTTTTGCCAATTAATGACGCGGTCCCGGACCGCTCCAGCCGGGCTCGCTTTTTTCGCTAAGACGATTATCTACCTGCTGTCAAATCCACAGCTGAAAATCCGGGGACGCGTGTTACTGGTACGCACCGGCTCCGTTGCAGGAGCGGCGCGGCTTGCTAGACTTCCCAAGGGAGGAATCTGGGGGCAATGTCGGCGGAGGCAGCGGCAAGGAGGCAAGTCGAGAATTTGGTGAATGTGGCGCGACCCGTGGCGCTGCTCTTGACGTTGCTGGCTCTGAAGGAATCCGCGGGCGACGGCGCGACGCGGAGCGCGACAATTTTTCTGAGTGGATACCTCGCCATCGCGATTGCTCTGGTGGCCGTTGAGCGCATGATTCACTTCGAACGAATTCGATTGCCACCCGAAATCGATGCCCTGGTTCTGGTTGTTTTTGTTGCACTGACTCCGTCGCTGGCTTCTTTCTGGTTTTTTTACTTGTTCGCCATTTTTGCCATCGCGGTGCTGGGCCGCATGGGCCGCGGCAATTTGTCCCGTCAATCGCTTCCGGGCAGTTTATTCACGAGTGACGCTGGGTTGTTGAGCGCCGGGGCTGCCATCGCGGTGGCGATTCGGGTAGGGTGGTTCTCCTGGGCGGGCCAACAGGGATTTCTCCATTGGATTGGCTTCGCAGTGGGGACTTATCTGGCGGGGCTTTGCGTGGCGTGGCTGGGCATGCGCGAACGCGCGCAAATCGGCGAAGATCGCTTCATCGAATCGCTGCTCGGCATGATTCGAGTGGAGAAGGGCCTGGCGGAATCTGTCCGGCTGGTCCTGAGCGAAATTGCCCGCGAATTCGATTGCAAGCACACGATGCTGGTGATTTGCGACGAAGAGATTGACAGGCTATTCGTTTGGAAAGGCGAGCAGGACAGGCGCCACGCGTTCCCGCCGGATGCGCTGCCCCTGGCGCGAGCGGGCGCCTATCTAGCCGAGGATCTTTCGCAGAGCGTGTGTTGGAACTCGATGGAAGGGAAGGGACAAGGGTTCGGATGGCCTGCTGCGGCAGGCAAGCCCGGGGGAACAGGCGCGGCGGTGAAGCCGATGGAAGTGCCACCTGCGGCGGCGCGGCAAGCGTTGGATGCGGGCCGTGTGATGGCTGTAACTATTCTTTCTTCCGGGCATCCTACAGGGCGGATGATTTTGGTGAACGCGCGGAGGCCGTTTGCGCGGGGCGATCTGCGCTGGTTCGAACGGATTGTCCGCCACTTGAACGTTCCGCTGGAGAATGTGTTTCTGTTGCGGAGCCTTCGTGCCCGCGCGGTGGAGGCGGAACGAAGCCGCATCTCGCGGGACCTCCATGACGGAATTTTGCAGACGCTGTTGAGTCTGAATATTCAATTCGGGGTTCTGCGACGGAAATTGCCGCAGGCTCCCGAGCAGGTGGGAAGCGATCTGGCCGCGTTGGAAAAAACCGTTCGTGAAGAGGGGGAAGACCTGCGGCAGATGGTCAAGGACCTGCGGCCATTGCGCGTGGAAAGCGCGGATTTACGCGAGATGATGCACAGTTTCGCGGAACGATGCCACGACGAATCGGGAGTGGTGGTGGATCTTTTCCTGGAGGAGAACGATTTGCGCGCCCCGGACCGTATTTGCCGGGAAGTGTTCCAGATATATCGTGAGTCACTCAATAACATAAAAAAGCATGCGCGAGCGAGCCACGTCGTGGTAAAACTATGGCAAGACGACACGAAAATCTTCCTCGTCGTCGATGATAACGGGCAAGGGTTCAGCTTTGCGGGGAAATTTGGGAGCGAAGAACTGGATCGCTTGCGCCTGGGTCCGATCTCGATTAAAGAGCGGACTCGCACTGTGGGGGGCGTCCTGACGGTGGAATCGAACCCGGGGCATGGTGCGCGTCTAACAATTGAAATCCCATTGAACTGAAATGATAAAGAGCAAAACGCCTGTCCGCGTTCTGGTTGCAGACGACCACGCTATTTTTCGCGATGGTCTACGCAAGCTGTTTGAGGATACCGATGAAGTGACGATTATCGGGGAAGCCTCGAACGGCAATGAATGCGTGCGCATGCTCGCAAAGCTGAAACCGGACATTTTGCTGTTGGATCTGCGCATGCCGGAAAAGGACGGGCTGGGAGTGCTCGAAGAGATCAACTTCGATTCCGTAACCACGCGCGTGATTGTGCTGACGGCCGCGGAGGATGACCGTGACGTTGTTCGCGCCATGCGGCTGGGGGCGCGTGGAGTGGTGCTGAAGCAGTCGGCCAGCGATTTGCTGCTGAAGAGCATCAAGAAAGTGCACGACGGCGAAATCTGGCTGGATAATCGCATGACGGCCGAAGTGATTGACGCGTTCAAACGCTCCGCGGAGACGGGACAGCGGCGCGATAAGCCGCTGCTCAGCGATCGCGAAAAGGAAATTGTTCAGCTGGTGGCGCAGGGCTTTCGCAACCGCGAAATCGGAGAAAAGCTTTTCATCAGCGAGCAAACGGTCAAAAACCACTTGCACAACATTTTCGATAAGCTGGGCGTTTCCGACCGGCTGGAGCTCGCGCTGTACGCGATCCATCATCGGCTGATCGATCAGGCGTGACGCAATAGATCCGGCAATCCTCGTTTTGTTTCCTCCATCGCATCATTTTAAATCATTTTTCATTGATTCACTGTCCACGCAGGCTCAGTCCGCGATATCCTAGATACGAATGTGCGCGACGGCTACAGATGAGAATCCGCGGACTTGCCCGCATTGCAAAAATCCAATTCCCGCGGGCGCAACGGAGTGTCCACAGTGCGACACCGGGTTGTTCGTGCTGCTTCGTTCCAGAGAAATAGTGCTCTCGTTGACGGTCGCGGTCGTTATTTTCCTATTTTTCCTGACGGGATTTGTCACGCGTGGCTATCACCGGGAATTAGGCAGGCTCGGCAGGCAATGGTTCACCACAGGGGAGCAGCAACTGAAGGCAGGTCGTGCCGCGTTGGCGCTGGCCGATTTTCACACGGCGCTCGTCTACAGTCCTGATGACACTCAAATTCAGTTTCAGCTTGCACAGGCTTTGGCGGCCGAGGGGCGCAACAGCGAAGCGAAAGCCTATTTGCTTGAATTGCAAGCGCACTCCCCATCCGACGCTTCGATTAATCTAGCGCTTGCTCGAATCTCGGCTGGCGCCGGTTCGGAGGCTGACGCCCGGCGTTACTACCATGGAGCAATTTATGGAGTTTGGCCCAGCGAGGCGGAATCGAATCGGTTGAATGCGCGGCTGGAGCTCATCCGTTTTCTAATTGCGCGCGGCGACACATCCATAGCGGAGGCCGAGCTGGTTGCTTTGGCATCGGAAATTCCTGAACGCAACGGAGCTTCATTGCATGCCCAAACCGGCGAGCTTTTTCTGCGCATTGGGGATGCGAACCGCGCCCTGTCCGAGTTCCGAAGCGCACTGACGGTGGCACATCCTCCGGCGGATGCGCTGCGAGGCGCTGGACTCGCGGCGTATCAATTGGGAGAATTTCAACAAGCGGAACGCTACCTGGATCGCGCGCATCGCCTGGAGGAGAAAGACGCAGACGTTTCCAGATCTCTCAATATTTCGCGGCAGGTTCTGTCCGCCGATCCGTTTGCGTCTGGGCTGAGCGAGGCTGAGCGTCGAGAGCGCGCTCGAGCGGATTTCGAGCAGGCCTTTGGACGATTACAATCTTGCGCGAAAAGCCGCGGGATAGATCTTTCCGCGCGCGGCGCACCGCAGTCAGAGATGGTAAAACTCGGCACGCAAGCCAAGACGTTGAGACCCCAATTAACGAATCAAGATCTGAGGCGGCATCCCGAGCAGATAGACATTGCAATGAATTTTGTGTTCGCGACCGAAGATGCGGCCGCCAAAGAATGCGGGGCGCCACAAGGCATGGACGAGGCGCTGACTTTAATCGGCAAATTGCATCACGGTGGGGAACAATGAACGCGGCGAACGACGCGGCTGTCGCGCCCGTGACGCCGGAAGCGCCGGTGCGGGAAGGGAACCGGCTCACCCGGCTGTGGAGTTTCTGGCGCCGCAAGACGCTGACGCTGCGCGAAGGCCAGCTATTTCTATTGTTGGCGGTGATCATCGGGATTGTTTCCGGCCTGACTGTCGTTTGTTTTCGCATAACAATTGAATGGACGCGATTTTGGATGCTCGGCTCCTCGATGCAACCATCGCACCTGCGCGTCCTGCTGGGACCGACTCTGGGCGGAATTGGCGTGGCGCTGCTGGTGATGTTCGTTTTCAAACGATCCCGCGGCAGCGGCGTGAACCAAACGAAGGCGGCCGTTTTTATCTTCGATGGTTACGTGCCTTTTCGCACGGTAATCGGGAAATTCATCACGTGCGCGTTGGCGATTGGGAGCGGCCAGTCACTGGGGCCCGAGGATCCGTCGCTGCAAATGGGTGCGGGGATTGCGTCGGCGCTGGGGCGAAGCCTGCGGCTTTCCCGCGAGAAGCAACGGCTGATTGCGCCGATTGGAGCGGCCGCGGGACTGGCGGCGGCGTTCAACGCGCCCATTTCCGCGGTAATTTTCGTTATCGAAGAAATTATCGGTACGTGGAGCGGCGGCGTGCTGGGAGCCGTAATCCTGGCGGCGATTTCGAGCGTTATCGTCATGCGCGAGTTTTTGGGAAGCGCCCCCATGTTTCGCGTGCCCGCAATGGAGTTTCGCAGTCCCGTCGAGCTGATCGGATACGCAGTGCTGGGAGTTATCAGCGGGGTCGCGTCCATCGCGTTCCTGAAATTCATCGCCTATTTTCGCCTGCGCTTGAGGCAATTGCCACGATGGACACAGTATACTCAGCCGGCCGCGGCGGGTCTGCTAATCGGAATTATCGGCATCTGGCTCCCACAGGTGATGGGAAGCGGGTATCCCATCATCGACCAGGCCCTGCACGATCAATTCCTGTGGAAAATGCTTTTACTTTTGGGCCTGTTCAAAATTCTCGCGACCGGAATTTCATTTGTCAGCGGAACACCGGGCGGAATGTTCGCGCCGACTCTTTTCATCGGGGCAATGCTCGGCGGCGCCGTGGGCGGAGTGGAGCACTTGCTGGTTCACCGGCCGGCCGAATCCGTCGCCGCGTTTGCGCTGGTGGGAATGGGTACGTTTTTCGCTGCTTTCCTGCGCGTACCGATCACGTCTGTCTTCATGGTTTTCGAAGTCAGCACAAATTACTCGATCATCGTTCCGGCAATCATCGCCAATATGATTGCGTACTTTATTTCGCGACGGTATCAGCAGGTGGCATTATTCGATTTTCTGGCGAGGCAGGATGGATTCTATCTGCCGTCTATTGAGGAGATGCGCGAGCATACCGCGCTCCGGGTGGAAGACGCGATGCGGCCAGGGGCGGGGATTGTTTTGAGTGATGCCGATTCCACTGAATTGCTTCGCGAAGCGGAAGCGTCGCAATCGTCGCAATTTCTGGTTTGGAGGCACGAGGACGGCTGGCGGGCGATTTCCCAGGACGAGATTCGGCAGCAAGCGATGGCAGAGGTGACGACGGGCGCGTCGAAAGACGAACCACCTGGACGCGGACCTCTGCCTCAGCTTTATCCGGATCAGCCGTTGGACGAAGCGCTGCGGCTGATGGGCAACTGGCCCGTGGTGCCCGTGGTGAATCGGGCAAACCTGCAAAAGTTGGAGGGGGTTCTGTCGCTAGACGACATCTTACAAGCGTACCGTAAGTCCTGATTTTGCAGGGCTTTTGGATTCCAGTACTTTCGTACTATCCCGCGTTTCCGCAAAATGGTTCTTACTGCCTATTGAGCCTGGGCCGGTACACCTCTATGCTTATCGATATTAATCAAGCGGAAGGTGGCTCTTGGCTCAGAAAGAACGCAGGTCGACTCGTCGTTTTCAGATGCGATTGCCGTTGAAAGTTCGTTGGACTCACGAGGCCTCTGCTGGTGAGGCGTCGACCGAAACCAAGGAAGTCAGCTCCCGCGGGATCTACTTTTTTCTGCCGAAGGATTTGAAAAATGGCGCCCCGCTGGAAATCGTCATGACTCTGCCGCATGAGGTGACGCTGGCTGGTCCGGTGAAGGTCCGGTGTTTGGGCCATGTGGTACGCACCGATTCCACGCGCCCGCAGGACATTGGAGTCGCGGCCGCCATCGAGCGATACGAATTTCTTCGCAACGGTGAAGGCAGTTTGTAAAAAGTTCTTGCCCAATCTTTTCGGAGATGGGCGGGAAAACGCCGGCGGGTGAGGGTCCCTCAGCCACATCCGCTGGCTATTTTATTGCCGGTCATCGGCGCACGTTTGTTCCCCCATTATTTAACAAAACAACTAAGTATATATTGCTTAAATATCGCCATCGCGAGGTGGCTTTTCGTCTGGACTGCAATTGGCCGCGGACTTATACTTCCCGCGTGATTTCCGACGCTGTCATTCGAACGGCGCTGCACCGCTACTGGGGATTCGACTCGTTCCGCCCGTTGCAGAAAAGCATAGTGCAAAGTTTGGTGGCGGGCCGGGACACTTGCGTGGTGATGCCGACGGGTGGCGGCAAATCGTTGTGCTATCAGCTTCCGGCTGCGCTGTTGGCGGAGCAAACGGCGATCGTGGTTTCGCCGCTGATTGCATTGATGCAGGACCAGGTGGTGCAGCTCAGCCAAATGGGAATTGTCGCGGCCTTGCTGAATAGTTCCCTGGCGGCGAATGCGCAAAGCCGGATTATGAGGGCAGCAAGCGAGGGCGCATACCGGCTGCTCTATCTTTCACCGGAGCGGCTCGGCCGGGCGGATACGGCTGCGTGGCTCAAGAACGTCCCGATTTCATTTTTCGCCATTGACGAAGCACATTGCATTTCGGAATGGGGACACGAATTTCGTCCCGAATACCGTCAGTTGAGCTCCCTGCGCACGCTTTTTCCGGACCGGCCCATTGCGGCCTTCACGGCCAGCGCGACGCGCCGCGTTCGCCACGATATCGTCGAACAGCTTCGTTTGCGCGATCCGCACAAGTGTATCGCCAGTTTTCACCGGCCGAATTTGCGTTACGTTGTGAAACTGTGCGATGGACGGACGCAAAGCAGTTTGCTGGTGAAGGCGTTGCAAACTTACGCAGGCAGCAATGTGATTGTATATGCCCCGACGATTGCGAAGGTCCAGGAAACAGTGGGTCTTCTCAAAGAACAGGGAATTTCCGCGATCGGCTATCACGGGAAGATGGACGCAGATGTGCGAAAGCGGAATCAGGAGCAGTGGATGTCTGATGAAGTGCGCGTTCTTGTGGGGACGGTCGCGTTCGGGTTGGGTATCAATAAGGAAGCGGTGCGGGCGGTGATTCATCTCTCGCTGCCGAAATCGATCGAGCAGTATTATCAGGAGGCGGGCCGCGCTGGGCGTGATGGACTGCCCGCGGACTGCGTCCTGCTCTGGCAGAAGCGCGATGCGGGCCTGCTCGGTTATTTTATCGGCCAGATTGCAGACGCAGCGGAGAAAAAGCGCGCGTGGGAACGGTACGACGAAATTCGCCGCTTCGTTGAATCGCAAGCGTGCCGCCACTGGCAGATATGCAAGCATTTTGGCGAGAGTCCGAAGTGGAAGTCGTGCGGGGCCTGCGACGTGTGCAGCTCACAGCCGGATTGGCTGGTGTCTCCCGCTGTGATGACGCGCCCTGAAAAGGATCAGCCTCAACTGGTGACGCGGGCGGTCGGAGATGTTCGGTCGGCAGGAAGCAAAGCTGTGGAACGCGGTGCCGCCAACAGATGTCGATCCTGAGATGCGTGAATATTTGCGTGAATGGAGGAGAGCGGCGGCGAAGGAGCAAGGCGTTCCTGCTTTTGTGGTGATGCACGACACTTCCCTTGATGCGCTATGCCGGGCGCGGCCCGCGTCGCTCCCTGAGCTTCTCCGGGTACGCGGATTCGGAGAGCGCAAAGTCGAGATGTACGGCGCGAAAATCCTTGACGCACTCGCGCGATTCCGCCAGCGGGCAGCCACAGCGGGCGCATCTTGAAAACAGGGTTGAGGGCCATTGCAGAATGCCCCGCTTCAACGGAATCCGTCATTCTCCGCTAGATTTGGCAGATGCGTTTTTCCCTTTGCGGTGAATTCCATCCGAGGACGCATACCAACGCGAGTTAGGTCGCCGTTCCTCCTCCTCCTTGTGCTTCAGCACCGCCAATGTGCGCTTCGGGTTCAAATACGCACAGGCAGTGAGTACAGCTTCGATTGTCGAGGCTGGCGCAACGTAGGAGACGCTTAACTCGGCGCTGGCAGTCGGCACAATCAGGCACGAATCACAAAAGCGGGCAATCGGAGACCGGTTGCTGTCGGTGATTCCGAATGTAGGGACACCGCGCTTACCAGCGTGAATGGCTCCTTCCACTGTGTCCCTAAGGCAGCGGCCGAAGCTGATCGCAATTAATAAATCCTTGGAGCCAAGAAGGTTTATCTTTTGCATCAAGTGCGCCGAGCTCCCGACGGGAGCTTCGGCATCGAAGCCGCCATAGACAACCAACAGATAGGAAAAATAGTGGGACAGAGTGGCAGCCAGGTCGACGCCGATAACGACGATTCTCCGCGCGCGATTAATCCGCTTGGCAAGCTCAATCACTTTTTTCGGGTCAAGTTCGGCCCGAAGGGCGCTGAGATTGTTCGCGCCCAGATCAATGCAGCCCCGAATGTGGTCGGAAACCCTTCGCCGTCCCCGAACAGTGGCAGCCTTCATTACCGTGTAAGGATTGATGCGGACAACAAAATGGGCCCTGAGGTCTGAAATAAAGTCCGCATACCGTCGGTACCCGAGGGCTTGGGTAGTGCGAACAATCGTTCCCACATTTACGCCATAGCGCTTCGCGAGTTCGCGAGAAGAAAGAAAGTAGGTTTCGTCGGAATCCTGGAGAATTTTCTCAACAAGATTCTTGCGACTCGCACTCAGCGTGCCAGACGCCCGATCGAAGTTTTCTTCGAGCGCGGTAATCCGGCTCCAGTCTTCTCCGGCCTGATCGTTCGGGAGCGCCGGATGAAGGCTCTGTTTTCGCGCCGAGGAAGTCACGGCCGTTCCAACCTCCGGTGGCCGAGAGTCTAAACCAATAATTTTCTCCGCGCGAGTTCTAGGCATGGATATTCGTCCCTCACGCAACCGGGATCCGGGAGCGGGAGACTACGTGGTTACGAGATACCACAATACAACAAATGATGCCACATAAACCGTGGGGCAGCATGTGTTGCATTTGTTCTTGACAGCGCGGCGATTGCGCCTATATAACCGCTCGTAATACCGGGGGAAAGTCCAGTTGTGACGTGCTCATGTGAGGGCGGAAGGAGAAAAACAATGCAAAGCCATCTTGTTCGAGTAACTGGGGGACGCGCGCGGTTTCGCCGCAGCGTGCTGGGGACAGCTTGCAGCGTTATAGCACTCATGCTTTTTCTCGGCGCGAAGACCACGCTCGCGCAGACGGCCTCGACGGGCGCATTGACGGGAACTGTCTCCGACCCGAGTGGCGGCGTGGTGCCCGAGGCGGCGGTTCACGTGATCAATGTGGCTACCGGCGATAGACACGACTTCGCTTCACAGCCGAGTGGCAGCTATTTGGCGCCGTTATTGCTGCCGGGGACTTATCGAATTGAAGTTTCAAAAAGCGGGTTCAAGACCGCCGTCCTCGAAGGGATCGTCGTTTCCGTCACGGAAACTCACACGGTTGACATCAAGCTCACGGTTGGCGAGGTGAGCCAGAGTGTGACCGTTTCTACTGAGGCGCAGCTTCTGCAAACCCAAAATCAGGCGCTGGGACATCTTACCGACGAGAGAATGGTGGAAGGCCTGCCGTTGGTTACCCGCAATTACACGCAAATCCTGGATCTCTCGCCGGGCGTTTCAAGCGACGTTAATGATGCGGGTGCAATCGGCGTCGGCAACGCCACAATATCCTCCCATGGCGCCGTAACCAACGATAACAACTTTCAGATGAACGGTGTGAGCGTGACGGATCTCGACTCCGGTGGCGCTATTCCCGTTCCCAATCCGGACGCCATCCAGGAATTCAAGGTCCAGACCGGGCAGTACGACGCATCTTTTGGCAGGAATGCCGGAGCCAATGTGGATGTGATCACAAAAGGCGGTGGTAATCTGTTTCACGGCGATGCCTTTGAATTTCTGCGCAACGACGATTTCAATGCGAATGATTTCTTCTTGAATGCAGCGGGAAAGCCGCGGGCCGTACTCAAGCAGAACCAGTTCGGGGGTTCTCTGGGCGGACCCATAAGAAGGGATAAGCTTTTCTTTTTTGGCTCGTATCAGGGCACGCGGCAGAGAAACGGTTTGGACGCCGATTGTTTGGGATCTTTCAACACTCCAACGGAACTCACCGGCCTTGCGAACCGCTCAGCAGCGTCGCTCGGAGCGGCTTTTGCCAATCAACCTGGCGTGCTTGGACCACCGGTCGCTCCCGATGGCTCGAACATCAGCCCGCAGGCGCTGGCATTGCTCAACGCCACACTCCCCGGCGGCGGATTCTTGATCCCCGCGCCGCAAAATGCGAATGGGACTTCGAGCGTGAGCGTGGCCTGCCCGTTCACGGAAAACCAGTTCCTCGCCAATGCGGATTACATTCAATCGGACAAAAGCACATGGTCTGAGCGGTTCTTCTGGGCCAACAACGATGAAGCATTAAACTTCCGGCCAAGTGCCGGCACGGGCGGTGGTAATGTGCCGGGTTTCCCGTTTTCCACCGCAAACCAGTTTCGCAACGCCAGTATTTCCAATAACCACGTATTTGCCCCCGACGTGGTGAACCAGTTCGTGCTCGGATATAACCGGCAGGTATTGAACAGCAGTCAGGGGCAGGCAACGGTTAGCGTCCCTGGCCAAAGTAGCGCAATCCCTCTGACTCTCGCAGCGCTTGGAATCAATGCACCGCCAAATGACAACATCAGACCGGAAATAGGCATCCTGGGAAGCTTCAACGTCGGCGGAAACGGAAACGATGGATTTCTTTTCAGCCAAAACAGCTACAACTTCTCGGACTCTCTCGCCTACCTTCACGGCCGCCACTCATTCCGTTTTGGCGGCGGCCTCTCCCGGCAACAAATCAATTTTGAAAATTTCGCATTCGCGGGATTGATTGATTTCTTCAACGTGCCGGATTTCTTGACCGGGAACCCGCTGTTGGTTGCCGATCTTCAGGGGTTTGTGGATCGCGCCTGGAGAGCGACGAACGCCGACGCATACGCGCAAGACAATATTCAGGTCTTCTCCCGTCTCACGGTGAGTCTGGGATTGCGCTACGAGCGACAGGGAGTAATCGGCGACTCCCTTGGCCGGTCATCTAACGTGGATTTGAGTCTCGTAAATCCGAATCCTCCTGCAGGGGGCACTTTGCAGGGCATTGTAGTTGGCTCTAATTTTCAGGGAACCCTTCCTCCAGGAGTTACGCGCACTCCGAACTCGGCGGCTATCAACGGAGATGGCCAAAACAAGTTTGCGCCACGCATAGGCTATGCGTGGCAATTGCCGCGCACGAATCGGCTTGTATTGCGTGGCGGCTATGGGATGTACTTCGAGCGGTCTACGGGGCAACTCTTCCTGCAGCTGATTGCCGTTCCTCCGTTCTCGGATTTCCGTGTAGTCGTGCCAGCTGCTCCTTTGGGTTCTACCTTCATGAATCCTTTCGCCCCTGTGCCGGCCCTCACGGATTTTGCGCCTCTCGTCTACTCGCCCACAACCGCGCAAACTC